>NZ_JANEWI010000005.1:0-172637 GCF_028069775.1 Citrobacter sp. Igbk 17
ATTCTGATGGAATAGAAAAATGACATTTAATATTAATACTACCAGGGCACTGATCGCCCTTTCCTTTTGTTGTTACTTACCTCTGGTTGTCGCATCAGAAAGCATTCCAGCCGAACATGACGACACCAAAACGCCAGAAATCACGAATACCGAGCCTTCATATCGTTTTTATGGCGAGATGGGGGTGGGAGGTTATACGGCGCTGGAGGGGGATTATAAAGGAAAATACGAAGACGGCACTTATATTGAAGGTGGCGTGGAAGGTCAATATGGCCACTGGTTCGGGCTTATATACGGTGAGGGGTGGACAGTACAGGCAGACCACGATGGTAATGCCTGGGTGCCCGATCATGGCTGGGGTGGTTTTGAAGGAGGGATAAACCGCTTTTGGGGTGGTTATCGTACCGATGATAAAACCGAAATTATCCTGAGCCTGCATAACGACTCTTCTCTGGACGACCTGCAATATTGGGCAGATTTCACACCAGAGTTTGGTTATGAACTTCCCAATACCCGCGATATTGCCACAGCTGTCAAAGTACAAAACCTTAGCGGTGATTTCCGTTATAGCATCATCGCGACACCGGCTGGTCATACCGATGAAGATAAAGCGTGGCTGCATTTTGGTAAATATGATCGCTACTCCGATAAATATATCTACCCTGCAATGGCAAACGGCTATATCCAGTATGACTTTATGAAAGATGTCACCTGGATGGGCGGCACAGAAATTACCGATGGCACCGGCCAGCTTTTTGTCACCGGTATTCTTACGCCGAACTTCGGCGCACGTGTCTGGCACCATACCGGACGTGGTGAAGGGCTGGGTAATCCGGGAACGGAAACCGGCACAATGGTCAGCGCCATGTATGAGGCGTTTAAAGGCTTTTATCTTTCTACAGCCTACAGCTACGCGCAACACAACCTGGATAACGATCCCGACACAACCACATCCTATGCGCAATTCGGCATCTGGTACGAATATGGCGGCGGTAAATTCGCCACGGCTTTTGATAGCCGATTCAACCTGGGTAACAGTACTGACGATTCAGATAACAAAATATTCCTGATGCAGTATTACTACTGGGGTCATTAATTTCTCTGTTTATTTTGCTAAATGTGAAAAGGAGCTTCGTCATTATGAAAAAAATATATTCGTTAACCCCGCTAGCCTGCGCGTTACTATTTAGCATGTCAGCGCATGCAGCAACCGCCACCGATTTTAAAGACGTTATCGATCGCCACGGCGCACCTGAATATATGCGTGATACCAATAACGACAGCCATCAGCGCTTTAATCCTTTCTTCGATCTGGGTTCATGGCATGGGCACTTGCTGCCAGACGGCCCAAATACCATGGGGGGCTTCCCCGGCGTCGCTCTGCTAACCGAAGAGTACATTAATTTTATGGCGACAAACTTTGATCGCCTGACGGTGTACCAGAGCGGTAAAAAAGTGGCCTTCGCGATGCAGGCTTACAGCATTCCGGGCGCACTGATACAAAAACTGACGGCCCCCGGCATCGAAGTTAACATGACCCTGCGTTTTGCGGATTCACACACCTCGCTGCTTGAAACCAGGATAACGAGTGATACTCCACTGGATCTGGTGTGGGATGGCGAGCTGCTGGAAAAAGTGGAGGCAAAAGACGGGAAGCCGACATCGACCAACACCGTCGATGAAGAGTATCCGGATTATCAACGCAAAATCGTCGCCACCCGCGATGGCCTGAAAGTCACCTTCGGCAAAGTGCGTTCGACCTGGGATCTGCTTACCTCCGGCGAGTCAGAATATCAGGTGCATAAATCGCTGCCGATGAAGACGAAGATCAGCGGTCATCGCTTCACCAGCAAGGCGCATATCAAAGGTTCAACCACGTTCTATACCACCTATTCACATCTGCTGACTTCACTGGAAGTCAGTAAAGAACAGGCGCAAATCCGCGATATTCTGGCGCGCCCGACTTCCTACATGCTCGCCTCACAGCAGCGCTGGGAAGAGTACCTCAAAAAAGGGTTGAACAATCCGGATGCGACAGCCGAGCAAACTCGCGTCGCAGTAAAAGCGATTGAAACCTTAACCGGCAACTGGCGCGTCCCGGAAGGGGCAGTAAAACACAACACCGTTACACCTTCCGTCACGGCTCGTTGGTTCTCAGGCAACCAGACCTATGCCTGGGACAGCTGGAAAATCGCCTATGCCATGGTGCATTTCAATCCGGAAATTGCGAAAGACAGCATTCGCGCCCTGTTTGACTGGCAAATACAGCCCAACGATCCCATACGGCCGCAGGATGCCGGTATGATCCTCGACCTGGTGACCTGGAATAAGATCCCGGAACGCGGCGGCGACGGCGGTAACTGGAATGAGCGCAACACCAAGCCCAGCCTGGCAGCATGGTCGGTGATGGAAGTTTACAACGTCACCAAAGATAAGGCCTGGCTCGAAGAGATGTACCCGAAACTGGTCGCGTACCACGACTGGTGGTTACGTAACCGCGATCACAATGGAAACGGTGTCCCTGAGTACGGCGCCACGCGGGATAAGGCTCACAACACCGATAGCGGCGAAATGCTCTTCACGGTGAAACAGGGCGACAAGGAAGAAACTCTCTCCGGGTTGAGTCACTACGCAACTGTCATCAGTAAGGGCCAGTATGACAGCCTGACGATCCCAGCACAGGAAGCCGCTGGCTGGGAATCTGGACGTGATGATGCCGCCGTATTTGGTTTTATCGATAAAGATCAGCTGGATAAGTACATTGCCAACGGGGGTAAACGCAGTGACTGGACGGTCAATTTTGCTGAAAACCGGGATAAAAATGGCAATCTGGTCGGTTACTCATTGCTTCAGGAGTCTGTCGATCAGACCAGCTACATGTACAGTGATAACCATTATCTGGCAGAGATGGCAACGATCCTCGGTAAACCAGAAGACGCGAAGCACTATCAGGCGTTAGCGAAGAAGCTGGCCGATTACATCAATACCTGTATGTTCGACCCGGCAACAAAATTCTATTATGACGTTCGTATTGAGGACCAACCGCTGGCGAACGGCTGCGCGGGTAAACCGATCGTCGAGCGTGGTAAAGGACCGGAAGGCTGGTCGCCGCTGTTTAACGGTGCGGCCACACAATCCCACGCGGATGCGGTAGTTAGCGTGATGCTCGATCCGAAAGAGTTCAACACATATGTCCCACTTGGCACCGCTGCACTGACCAATCCGGCCTTCGGCGCGGACATATACTGGCGCGGGCGCGTCTGGGTGGATCAGTTCTGGTTCGGGCTAAAAGGGATGGAGCGTTATGGCTATCGCGATGAAGCGCTAAAACTCGCCGATACTTTCTTCCAGCATGCCAAAGGGCTGACGGCAGAAGGTCCAATTCAGGAAAACTACAACCCGTTGACCGGCGCACAGCAGGGCGCGCCGAACTTCTCCTGGAGCGCGGCGCATCTCTATATGCTGTATAACGATTTTCTTAAAAAACAGTAATCAGTGGTATTTTGCCGGATGACGCTTCGCTTATCCGGCCGACAAAACCACATTTTCACAGGCCGGATAAGGTGCTGGCACCGACATCCGGCAAATTCGTTCTCTGGCCCCGCGCCTTTTTTGAATCCCATCACAATCACGACATTCCCCTTTTCCCTTTTGCGCGGCGACGGCTAAATTAGTAACTCATCCGACCACATAACAATAATTTTACATACTGGACACCTTTATGAGCTATCCGTCGCTGTTCGCCTCGCTCGATTTAGGCTTCACCCGGCTTAAAAACCGCGTGTTGATGGGTTCAATGCATACCGGGCTGGAAGAGTATCCCGATGGTGCAGAACGGCTGGCTGCGTTCTATGCTGAACGCGCTCGTCACGGCGTAGCCCTGATTGTGACCGGAGGAATTGCACCCGCGCTATCGGGCGTGGGTATGGAAGGCGGCGCGATGCTGAACGACACCAGCCAGTTGGCGCACCACCGTATCATTACCGATGCAGTTCACGATGAAGGCGGGAAAATCGCCCTGCAAATCCTGCACACCGGCCGCTACAGCTATCAACCACATCTGGTTGCGCCTTCAGCCATTCAGGCACCTATTAACCGTTTTACGCCGCATGAATTGACGCACGATGAAGTGCTGCAACTGATTGACGATTTCGCCCATTGTGCACAGCTGGCGCGGGAGGCAGGTTACGATGGCGTGGAAGTGATGGGTTCGGAAGGCTATCTGATCAACGAATTCCTGACTCTGCGCACCAACCAGCGTAATGATGAATGGGGCGGTGACTATGCCAACCGCATGCGTTTTGCCGTGGAAGTCGTACGGGCGGTGCGCCAGCGTGCCGGCAGTGACTTTATTATTATCTTCCGCCTGTCGATGCTCGACCTGGTGGAGCAAGGCGGAACCTTTGACGAAACCGTCCAGTTAGCACAGGCTATCGAAGCCGCAGGTGCCACAATTATTAACACCGGCATCGGCTGGCATGAAGCGCGTATCCCCACCATCGCCACACCGGTACCCCGGGGTGCGTTTAGCTGGGTAACGCGCAAGCTGAAAGGTCATGTGACGATCCCACTGGTCACCACTAACCGTATTAACGATCCGACCGTTGCGGATGACATTCTGGCACGCGGCGATGCCGATATGGTATCGATGGCCCGGCCGTTCCTGGCCGACGCTGAGCTGCTGTCAAAAGCGCAAACAGGACGATCCGATGAGATCAACACCTGTATCGGCTGCAACCAGGCTTGCCTGGATCAGATTTTCGTGGGAAAAGTTACTTCCTGCCTGGTGAATCCACGCGCCTGTCATGAAACCAAAATGCCCATTGTTGCAGCTACTCACCAGAAGAATCTGGCCGTTGTGGGTGCGGGTCCTGCGGGTCTCGCTTTTGCCATTAACGCCGCCGCACGTGGTCACCACGTGACGCTGTTTGACGCGCATGGTGAGATTGGCGGGCAGTTTAATATCGCCAAGCAGATCCCCGGCAAAGAAGAATTCTATGAAACACTGCGCTACTACCGCCGGATGATCGACGTAACGGGTGTCACACTGAAACTCAATCAGTTTGTTAGCGCCCACGAACTGCAAGCCTTTGATGAAGTGATCCTCGCCTGCGGGATCGAACCGCGCATGCCGCCGATCGACGGTATTGAACACCCTAAAGTACTGAGCTATCTCGATGTCCTGCGTGATAAAACGCCGGTAGGAAAGCGCGTGGCGATCATTGGTTGCGGAGGGATCGGTTTTGATACCGCCATGTATCTGAGCCAGCCCGGCGATCCCACCAGCCAGAATATTGCCGAGTTCTGCGTGGAATGGGGAATCGACACCAGCCTGCAACAGCCCGGCGGTTTACGTCCGGAAGGGCCACATCTACCCCGCAGCCCACGCCAGATAGTAATGTTGCAGCGTAAAGCCAGTAAACCTGGGCAAGGTTTAGGTAAAACAACGGGATGGATCCACCGCGCTACCCTGCTTTCACGCGGCGTAAAAATGATCCCGGCGGTGAGCTATCAGAAGATCGATGATGACGGGTTACACGTGATGATCAACGGCGAGCTACAGATCCTGAATGTGGATCACGTGGTGATTTGCGCCGGCCAGGAGCCACGTCGGGAGCTGCTTGATCCACTGCATGCTGCGGGTAAAACAGTACATCTGATCGGGGGGTGTGATGTGGCGATGGAGCTGGATGCCCGACGTGCTATTGCACAAGGGACAAGGCTGGCATTGGAAATTTAACGTCACGTCTTTCGTAGGCCGGATAAGGCGGTCACGCCGCCATCCGGCAATATGTGCATGTGCTGATTTGCCTGATGGCGCTGCGCTTATCAGGCCTACGGGGTAGCTCATTGTAGGCCGGATAAGGCGTTAGCCGCATCCGGCACACGCGATTAACGACGACGACCCAACTTCACCGCTTTCAACACCACAAACTTATTGTTGGTGGCAATGGTCTCGCAGTTGCCGAAAATCTTCTTCAGCTTGTGGAAGTAGTCGAGGTGGCGGTTGGCCACGATGTACAGTTCACCGTTGATTTTCAGGCAGCGACGCGCGTGGTGGAACATCTCCCAGGCGATGTTATCGGTCAGCGCATGTTTCTGATGGAACGGCGGGTTACACAGCACAGCATTAAAGCGGAAAGGCTCCACGCCAGACAGCGCGTTGTTGATCATAAATTCACAGCGATCCAACGCTTCAGGCATGTTGCTTTCGACGTTCAGGCGGCTTGATGCCACCGCCATCGGTGATTCATCCACAAACACCACGCTCGCTTGTGGGTTCTTCTCCAGCAAAGTCAGGCCAATCACACCGTTGCCACAACCGAGATCGACAATCTCCCCTTCCAGATTTTCCGGCAGGTGCTCAATAAAGAAACGTGCGCCAATATCCAGCCCGGTACGGGAGAAAACGTTGGCATGGTTATGGATAGTCCAGTCGGTGCCTTCAAGTTTCCAGCTCAGCGTCTGCGAGGCATCAGCCAGTTCTGGATTACTGAAGGTGCAGTTAATCAGACGGGCTTTTTTCCACGCCAGCGTGGTAGTGGTTGGGCCTAGCACCTTTTCAAACAACTCAAGCGTTGAGGTATGAATATCACGCGCCTTCGCCCCCGCAATGATGCGCGTTTGCGGTGTGACAACCTGACGCAACGCACGGAGCTGTTGTTCCAGCAGCGCCATCGTTTTGGGAATTTTAATCAGCACAATGCCTGGTGCCTGCGGGTATTCAGCGGTGCTGTCGAGAAACTTGACGCTGGATTCCGCGATATCGTTATGGCGCAGGTTTTCACGCGTCCCCAGCTCGCTTAAATAAGAGTCGCCAATGCTGTATGGTGTATGTTCCGCCAGTGCACAGCCCAGCGCGCCGAAAGTATCATTCAGGAGAAGCACCGGGCCGCTAATCTCGGTATCGTCCAGCTGTTGCAGCAGATATTCATCTGCAGCTTCCCACGCCAGCAGCGGGTTAACGTCGTCCGTTTCCGGGAAACGTTTAAGTGACAGCGAACGGAAACCGTTGTCTATGTGGCTCATCGGCCCTCCTGAATGGTAAAATTTCGGCGTATCCCTGAAAAGGGTGCGTGAGTATACAACATTTTGAATACACAAAATCATTCAAGTTGCATCAAGGCGGCAAGTGAGTGAATCCCCGGGAGCGTACATTTAGTACGTGACTGGGGTGCGCGAACACAGCCAACACAGAGGCAGCTTGAAGGATGAAGTGGATGGGACATGAATGAACCAACTAACTTACCTCCAGGGCTACCCGGAGAATTTACTTTCCCAGGTTCGTACGCTGATTGCTGAACAGCGTCTGGGCGCAGTGCTGGAGAAGCGCTATCCGGGTACGCATGACTTCGCGACCGACAAAGCGCTCTGGCAATATACGCAAGATCTGAAAAATCAGTTCCTGAGAAACGCCCCGCCGCTGAATAAAGTCATGTATGACAGTAAGATACACGTGCTGAAAAATGCGCTGGGGCTGCATACTGCCGTCTCCCGCGTTCGGGGTGGCAAGCTCAAGGCCAAAGCGGAGATCCGCGTCGCTACCGTGTTCCGTTCTGCGCCTGAACCTTTTTTACGCATGATCGTCGTGCATGAACTGGCACATCTGAAAGAAAAAGAGCACGACAAAGCGTTTTATCAGTTGTGCTGCCATATGGAGCCGCAGTACCACCAGTTGGAGTTTGATACCCGCCTGTGGCTCACGCAACAATCGCTGAAGCAAACTGCGTAGTCGCGCACTGGCTTTGTCTTCAGGGCATGCTAAATTGACGAAAGAATCCCTTTTCGCAGCCTGAAGGCCTTTATGATACGTTTCGCAGTAATTGGCACAAACTGGATCACCCGCCAGTTTGTGGATGCCGCCCATGAAACCGGCAAATATAAGTTAACCGCAGTGTATTCCCGTAGCCTTGAACAGGCACAGACCTTCGCCAATGATTATCCCGTCGAGCATCTGTTTACCTCGCTGGAGGCAATGGCGCAAAGCGACGCAATTGATGCCGTTTACATTGCCAGCCCGAACTCTCTGCACTTCCCGCAGACAACGCTGTTTCTACAGCACAAAAAGCATGTCATTTGCGAGAAACCGCTGGCCTCAAATCTGGCACAAGCCGAAGCTGCTATCGCCTGCGCGCGTGAAAATCAGGTCGTGCTGTTTGAAGCGTTTAAGACCGCCAGCCTGCCTAATTTCCTGCTATTACAGCAATCACTACCTAAAATTGGGCGAGTCAGGAAAGCGCTGATCAATTACTGCCAGTATTCTTCACGTTATCAGCGTTATCTGGACGGTGAAAATCCCAATACGTTTAATCCGGCGTTTTCTAACGGTTCGATTATGGATATCGGCTTTTACTGTCTGGCCGCTGCGGTTGCGCTCTGGGGTGAACCACTGAGCGTTCAGGCAAGTGCCAGCCTGCTGGAAAGCGGCGTCGATGCCCACGGCGTAGTCGTACTCAATTACGGTGATTTTAGCGTCACGTTGCAGCACTCGAAAGTCAGTGATTCCGTACTGGCCAGCGAAATTCAGGGCGAATCAGGATCGCTGGTTGTCGAGAAAATTTCCGAGTGTCAGAAAGTGTGCTTTATTCCGCGCGGTGGCAAAACACAGGATCTTACGGTGCCTCAGCACATCAATACTATGCTTTATGAGGCAGAGGCTTTTGCTCATCTGGTTGACTCCGGCGAAGTGGATCATCCAGCACTGAACGTCAGTCGTATTACCGCCAAACTGCAAACGGAGATTCGCCGCCAGACCGGTGTTATTTTCCCCGCAGATGATGCTCAGATACCGCTGACTGCGTAAAAGTGTGTAAAACGAATGTTGCAGGCCATTGACTGAAGGCATGGCCTGTAATATTTTGTAACCCGCAAAGGGGAGTAACTTCGTTGTCGGTTGATCGTCATTACGATGTGTGAAAAACCACATCCGGTCACCGGGCGATAACAAAGGAATACGCTGTCGTATTCCCTTGTTGTTGTAAGTGAGACCTTGCCGAATGGCAAGGTCTATGCATAAAAAGCAGCGGCTAACGTCATTCGGCGTTGGCCGTTTTTTTTATGCATGGGGAAATAAAATGAATACTGTTGGCACACCGTTGTTATGGGGTGGCTTCGCTGTCGTGGTGGTCATTATGCTGGCCATCGATCTGCTGCTACAGGGTCGTCGTGGCGCACATACGATGTCGATGAAGCAGGCCGCGGCCTGGTCAATCGTCTGGGTAACGTTGTCGTTGGTGTTTAACGCGGCATTTTGGTGGTACCTGGCTGAGACTCAGGGCCGTGCCGTTGCCGACCCACAGGCGCTGGCGTTCCTGACCGGCTATCTGATCGAGAAGTCGCTGGCGGTAGATAACGTCTTTGTCTGGTTGATGCTATTTAGTTACTTCTCCGTACCTGCGGCACTGCAACGTCGGGTACTGGTGTATGGCGTACTGGGCGCGATTGTATTACGTACGATCATGATCTTCACGGGCAGTTGGCTTATCGCCCAGTTCGAATGGCTGCTGTACGTGTTCGGCGCATTCCTGCTGTTTACTGGCGTGAAGATGGCGCTGGCGAAAGAAGACGCTTCCGGTATTGGCGACAAACCCTTAGTGCGTTGGCTGCGCGGCCATTTACGTATGACCGATACCATTGAAGACGAAAAATTCTTCGTGCGTAAAAACGGTCTGCTGTTTGCAACGCCGCTGATGCTGGTATTGATCCTGGTTGAACTGAGCGATGTGATTTTTGCCGTCGACAGTATTCCGGCAATTTTTGCCGTCACCACCGATCCGTTCATCGTACTGACCTCTAACCTGTTCGCTATCCTGGGTCTGCGTGCGATGTACTTCCTGTTGGCAGGTGTGGCGGAGCGTTTCTCGATGCTGAAATATGGTTTGTCGATTATCCTGGTGTTTATCGGTATCAAGATGCTGATCGTCGATTTCTACCATATCCCGATCGCTATCTCGTTAGGTGTGGTCTTCGGTATTCTGTTTGTGACGCTGGTTGTGAATGCGTGGGTCAACCACCAACACGATAAAAAGCAGCAAATACAGTAACTTTTACTTAGCTAGTTGATAAAGCCCGACCGCACATTGCGTGCGTCGGGCTTTTTGCTGGACATGTCAAAACAATGTTAATTTAAAGTTATAAAACATGATCTGAGCGCGGAAACCAGGAGATTTATCTTCCCGAACCGGCATCTTTCCTTATACTCAGCCATGCAAACACTTTGTTACATCCAGAAAGATGCGTCATGAGAACGCACAACGGGTGAACAACAACACAATCAAAGGATGACTACATGACTACGCTACGTTCATCGGGGCTGATCTCGCGTTTGGCGCAAGGGAGCCTGGTTAAACAAATTTTGGTCGGTTTGGTACTGGGGATTCTGCTGGCACTGGTTTCAAAACCTGCGGCAGAAGCCGTCGGCCTGCTGGGGACACTGTTCGTCGGCGCATTAAAAGCCGTCGCCCCAATCCTCGTGCTGATGCTGGTAATGGCCTCTATCGCCAACCACCAGCACGGGCAAAAAACCAATATCCGCCCTATTCTGTTCCTTTACCTGCTGGGAACATTTTCAGCGGCATTAGCCGCCGTGGTGTTCAGCTTTGCCTTCCCTTCGACGCTGCATCTTTCCAGCAGCGCCAGCGATATCGTGCCGCCATCCGGCATTATTGAGGTGATGCGCAGCCTGCTGATGAGCATGGTTTCTAACCCCATTGATGCGCTGCTGAATGCTAACTATATCGGTATTCTGGTATGGGCAGTCGGCCTTGGCTTTGCGCTACGCCATGGTAATGAGACGACCAAGAATCTGGTCAATGATATGTCCGATGCCGTCACGTTTATGGTGAGACTGGTTATCCGCTTTGCACCGATAGGTATCTTCGGTCTGGTCTCTTCCACACTGGCGACGACGGGTTTTGCCACCCTCTGGGGCTACGCGCAGCTGCTTGCCGTACTGGTTGGCTGTATGCTGCTGGTTGCGCTGGTGGTCAACCCGCTGCTGGTGTTCTGGAAAATTCGCCGTAACCCGTACCCACTGGTATTGGCATGCCTGCGTGAAAGCGGCGTGTACGCCTTCTTTACCCGCAGCTCTGCAGCCAATATTCCGGTGAATATGGCGCTGTGTGAGAAGCTGAACCTGGATCGTGATACCTATTCGGTATCTATCCCGCTGGGCGCCACCATCAATATGGCAGGCGCGGCGATTACCATCACGGTTCTGACGCTGGCGGCGGTGAATACGCTGGGTATTCCAGTCGATTTACCGACGGCGCTGTTGCTGAGCGTGGTGGCATCACTGTGTGCTTGCGGTGCGTCAGGCGTCGCGGGGGGCTCTCTGCTGCTGATTCCACTAGCGTGCAATATGTTCGGTATCCCGAATGACATCGCCATGCAGGTTGTTGCCGTTGGCTTTATCATCGGCGTATTGCAGGATTCCTGTGAAACGGCGCTGAACTCTTCGACAGACGTCCTGTTTACCGCCGCAGCCTGCCAGGCTGAAGACGAACGTCTGGCAAATAACGCCCTGCGCGGCTAATCACAACCCCTCCGTCATCGGGCGGAGGGGTTCTCTTCTTGAACGCTTTTTTCAATTTTGAACGGATCAATTCCGCGTTTTTGCATGCGCCGGAAGCGAATAATGTTCAGGCCGTTCATCACCAGAAAACTCCCTTCGATCATCGTCCCGCCAATCGATCCCAGCCAGAAATTGTGAATGACCCAGCAGCCCGTAGCACACCACATTACGCAGCGCACGGTTAACCCTTTGCAACGAAACAGCGCCCAGGTGCTGGCCAGCGTACCGATTATCGGCAACAGTTCCATCGCATGCTGTAATTTTGCCAAGCCAAGAACCAGCGTGAGGACAATAAAAACCGTCATGACCCACAGCTTGCGGGTATGCATTGAGACCAGGGTACGTACGGTATTAAGCTCAGCGCTCATTCCCGCGGGCCAGGCCCCCATCAGAAAGAAGTGTACGCCAATGGTGGCGCTATAGACGGCGAGCTGTAGCCGGAACCGGCGCTCGTCACGATTAAAAAAAGTGGTAATCCCGATCAGAAAGGCGATGACACCAACGCCCTGGGCCAGCCAATACGCGGTCATGCAGCAACTCCAACTCCATTTCGTAGGCCGGATAAGGCGTTTACGCCACCATCCGGCAACGGTTTATGCCTGATGGCGCTACGCTTATCAGGCCTACGCGATCCGTAGGCCTGTACAATGACTACAACGTTACACCACTTTTAAAAATAGCCAGTTCACGGAAATCATTGCGTTCGTTGCAGGTCTGTTTACCGTTGGCAAACTCAACGATGGTATCGACAAATTCGTTCAGCAGTTGCGGCATCGCTTTACCGTGGATTAGCTGCCCGGCATCAAAATCGATCCAATGCTTTTTCTTCGCGGCCAGCTCGCTGTTGGTGGCAATTTTCACCGTCGGTACGAAACCGCCGTACGGCGTACCACGCCCGGTACTGAACAACACCATATGACAGCCTGCCCCCGCCAGCGCACTGGTCGCAACGGCGTCATTGCCCGGAGCACTTAACAGATTCAAACCTGGCGTTTTCAGACGTTCGCCGTAGCGCAGTACATCGACAACTTTGCTGGAACCCGCTTTCTGTGTGCATCCCAGCGATTTATCTTCCAGCGTGGTGATGCCACCCGCTTTGTTCCCCGGCGATGGATTCTCGTAGATCGGCTGGTCGTGAGCAATGAAGTATTGCTTGAAGTCATTGACCATGGTCACCAGCTTACCGAAGGTTTCTTCATCGCGGCAGTGGTCCATTAATAGCTGTTCGGCACCGAACATCTCCGGGACTTCAGTCAGTACGGTAGTCCCGCCGTTCGCGATCACGTAGTCAGAGAAACGCCCCAGCATCGGGTTAGCGGTGATCCCAGACAAGCCGTCAGATCCGCCACATTCCAGACCAAACTTCAGCTCGCCGAGTTTACCCGGCTCACGCTTATCGTTACGCATCACGCTGTACAGCTGGTGGAGATGCTCGATCCCCGCTTCCACTTCATCTTCCTGGTGCTGGCAGACCATAAAGTGAACGCGTTCTGGATCATACTCACCTAACGTTTCGCGAAAAGCATCAACCTGGTTGTTTTCACAACCGAGGCCAACCACCAGCACCGCCCCCGCATTCGGGTGGCGCACCATATTTTGCAGCATGGTGCGGGTGTTGATGTGGTCGTCACCCAGTTGCGAACAGCCGTAGGTGTGGCTGAAGAGATGAACACCATCGATACCTTCGGCGTCGTGGGTCTCTTTCAGGAAACGGGTTTGCATCTGACGTGCCATCGCATTGACGCAGCCGACGGTCGGCAGGATCCACAGCTCGTTGCGCACCCCAACATCACCGTTCGCGCGGCGATAAATCTGCACGTCGCGATCGGCTGCCTGAGCAACTTCCGCCTGAAAATCCGGTTGGTAGCTATACGCGTCCAGATCGCTCAGATTCGTGCGCGTGTTGTGAGCATGAATGTGCTCACCCGCAGCGACATCAACCAGCGTATGGCCAATTGGCAAACCATATTTAACGACGTTTTCGCCTTGCGCAATATCGCGTAAAGCAAATTTATGGCCACGTGTTACCGCCTGGCGCAGGGTAATCGCCTGTCCATCAACGGTGACTTCGGTTCCTTCAGCCAAATCAGCAAGCGCAACCGCGACGTTATCCAGCGTGTGGATCTTGATGTATTGCATACCAACCCCGGGCCTTAGTTCAGTTCAATGGCGAAGTAATCACGCGCATTGTTGAAGCAAATATTTCTGACCATTTCACCCAGCAGTTGAATATCTGCAGGTGCTTCACCCGCGGCAACCCAACGGCCAATCATCTGGCACAGGATGCGACGGAAATATTCATGGCGCGTGTATGACAGGAAGCTGCGGCTGTCAGTCAGCATACCCACAAAACGGCTCAGCAGACCGAGCTGTGCCAGTTGTGTCATCTGACGTTCCATCCCATCTTTCTGGTCGTTAAACCACCAGCCGGAACCGAACTGCATTTTGCCCGGCATGCCTTCACCCTGGAAGTTACCGATCATGGTGCCCAGCACTTCGTTATCACGCGGGTTCAGGCAGTACAGGATGGTTTTCGGCAGCAGGTTCTGTTCATTCTGCTTGCTTAGCAGTTTGGACAGTTCTTCAGCCATCGGACGGTCGTTAATGGAGTCGAAACCGACATCCGCGCCCAGCAGTTTGAACTGACGCAGGTTGTTATTACGCAATGCGCCAATGTGGTACTGCTGCACCCATTCGCGACGTGCGTATTCAGCGCCAAGGAACACCAGTACGGCAGTTTTGAACTGGGCAACTTCATGCTCGCTCAGGGTTTCACCCGCCAGACGACGCGCCAGGATGCTATCCAGTTCAGCTTCGTTAGATTCAGCAAACAGCACCACGTCCAGCGCGTGGTCAGAGACTTTACAGCCGTGAGCCGCAAAGTGATCAAGACGTTTAGTTAGCGCGGTTTGCAGGTCGGTAAAGCGGCGGATCTCGGTGTCAGAAACTTCACCCAGTTTCGCCATGTAATCGGTAAAGGTCGCCAGTTCAATGTTAAAGGCTTTATCCGGACGCCAGCTTGGCAGCACTTTGATAGCAAAGGTGCTGTCTTTCGCGACCGCAGCGTGATGCTCCAGAGAATCGATCGGATCATCAGTGGTGCCGACCATTTTTACATTCATCTGCTGCATGATTCCACGCGCGGAAAACTGATCCTGCGCCAGCAATTCGTTGCACTGATTCCAGATTCCATCGGCAGTCGCAGGAGACAACAGCTTACCTGTAATACCAAATGGGCGACGCAGTTCAAGATGCGTCCAGTGGTAGAGCGGGTTACCGATGGTGTGCGGGACCGTCGCAGCCCAGGCGTCAAACTTCTCGCGATCGGACGCATCACCGGTACACAGGCGTTCAGCGACACCGTTAGTGCGCATGGCGCGCCACTTGTAGTGATCACCCTTCAGCCAGATGTCATACAGGTTATTAAAACGGTAGTTATCAGCGATTTGTTGCGGCGGCAAATGGCAGTGGTAATCGAAGATAGGCTGGTCTTTGGCGTAATCATGATACAGACGGCGGGCAAATTCGGTATCCAGCAGAAAATCTTCAGTCATAAACGGGGTCATTATCGTCTTCCTCTCAGCGAGTGCGTCAGATTGCTTATGTTTTGATGTTGTCAAAGTTATCACACCAATTTCCATACACTGAAGATATTTTCGTGAGTTAGATCAACAAATGATGACAAAAAAATTACTCTCAAAGAGGTAAAACTCACGGCAAGCCGCGCCAGTACTGGCTTTGCTGAATCGAATTAATGACCACACGAAGATTCACACTTTTGTGATGGCACTCACCTTTTAAAGCTGTATGACAAGTTATCTTTTTGCCGTCGCGATACATAAGCCGACGGAATGCAAATTACCGATGGTCCACCATCGGATTGACCGGTACGGAAACCGAATTAGCACAATCATTGACATGGCAAAGTTCGGGGCAGTGCCGGTTTTTTTTCGGTCACGCCCTTCGTAAAAGAACATCCTCCGCCCTGGACTGGAAGATGACCGCTCGTTAGCGGACATAACAAAACGATGAGGTTTTACATGCGTAAAATTAAAGGGTTACGTTGGTACATGATCGCACTGGTGACGCTTGGCACCGTGCTGGGTTACCTGACACGTAACACTGTGGCGGCAGCTGCGCCAACGCTGATGGAAGAGTTACACATCTCCACTCAACAGTACTCCTATATCATCGCAGCGTATTCTGCTGCTTACACCGTAATGCAACCCGTTGCTGGCTACGTGCTGGATGTGCTCGGCACCAAAGTAGGTTACGCGATGTTCGCCGTTCTGTGGGCCGTCTTCTGTGGTGCCACGGCGCTGGCTGGTAGCTGGGGTGGACTGGCACTGGCACGAGGTGCAGTCGGTGCCGCAGAAGCCGCGATGATCCCAGCGGGTCTGAAAGCCAGTTCTGAATGGTTCCCGGCAAAAGAGCGTTCTATTGCTGTCGGTTACTTTAACGTTGGTTCTTCTATCGGCGCGATGATCGCTCCGCCGCTGGTCGTGTGGGCTATCGTCATGCACAGCTGGCAGATGGCGTTCATTATTTCTGGTGCCCTGAGCTTCATCTGGGCGATGTCCTGGCTTGTTTTCTATAAACACCCACGCGACCAGAAAAAACTGTCTGACGAAGAGCGTGATTACATCCTTAACGGTCAGGAATCACAGCATAAAAACAGTACCGCGAAGAAAATGTCGCTTGGCCAGATCCTGCGTAACCGCCAGTTCTGGGGCATCGCGCTGCCGCGTTTCCTGGCAGAGCCGGCCTGGGGTACATTCAACGCCTGGATCCCGCTGTTCATGTTTAAAGTCTACGGCTTTAACCTGAAAGAGATTGCGATGTTCGCGTGGATGCCAATGCTGTTCGCTGACCTCGGCTGTATCATCGGGGGTTACTTACCGCCACTGTTCCAGCGTTGGTTCGGCGTAAACCTGATCGTGTCCCGTAAAATGGTCGTCACCATGGGCGCACTGCTGATGATTGGCCCAGGGATGATTGGTCTGTTCACCAGCCCGTATATTGCTATCGCCCTGCTGTGCGTCGGTGGTTTTGCTCACCAGGCACTGTCTGGCGCGCTGATTACGCTCTCTTCTGACGTATTTGGCCGCAATGAAGTCGCGACCGCTAACGGCCTGACGGGGATGTCTGCCTGGCTGGCGAGTACTCTGTTTGCCCTGGTCGTTGGTGCCCTGGCTGACACCATCGGCTTTAGCCCACTGTTCGCCGTACTGGCAGTATTCGACCTGCTTGGTGCGTTAGTCATCTGGACGGTACTGCAGAACAAGTCGGCAAGCGAGATTGATTCGGGCCCGCAAACCGGCTCTCCCGCTACGCAAAATTAACCTGACGCGAGTCGTCATAGGTATATAATGCAGAGCCGCCAGTTGACTGGCGGCTTTTTTGTCGGTGCGAGTAGAGCCGCCATCGCAAAAGTGGTATAACAAATATAGTCTGCCGTATCATGCCTGGAGTGCATATGGAAATCACTGAACCACGACGTTTGTACCAACAACTTGCTGCCGATCTAAAAGAACGCATCGAGCAAGGCGTCTATCTGGTGGGCGATAAACTTCCCGCCGAGCGCTTTATTGCCGATGAAAAGAATGTCAGCCGTACCGTGGTTCGTGAAGCGATTATCATGCTCGAGGTTGAAGGCTATGTTGAGGTGCGTAAAGGATCGGGTATCCACGTCATCTCTAACCAACCCAAACATTATGTTGCTCCCGACGAAGGTCTGGAATTCGCCAGCTATGGTCCTTTTGAATTGCTGCAAGCGCGTCAACTTATTGAGAGCAACATCGCCGAGTTTGCCGCCACTCAGGTGACCAAGCAGGACATCATGAAACTGATGGAAATCCAGGAGAAGTCGCGCAACGAAAAAAGCTTTCGTGACTCCGAATGGGACCTGCAGTTTCATGTTCAGGTCGCGCTCGCGACGCAAAACTCAGCTCTGGCCGCCATTGTTGAAAAAATGTGGACTCAGCGCGTTCATAACCCCTACTGGAAGAAATTGCACGATCACATTGATCTGCGCACGGTAGACAACTGGTGTGATGACCATGACCAGATCCTGCGGGCATTAATTCGCAAAGATCCGCATGCAGCCAAACTGGCGATGTGGCAGCACCTTGAGAACACGAAACAGATGCTGTTTAACGAAACCAGCGATGATTTCGAGTTCAACGCGGATCGTTACCTTTTCACAGAAAATCCGGTCGTTCATCTGGATACAGCTGCAAACAGCACAAAATAAACGTTCTGACTTTCACAGGCGCGGTAATAGCGCCTGTTTCTGACACTCGGTAAGCATTAGGTATAAAGTGTCAGCCTGTGTAAATCCTCTCGCCTCACTCCATTGCGATAAGCAAAATCAGAGTTCAACCACCGTAATTTATATAACGGACTACGTTGACCTTTGTTACAATTAAAAGCGTTTTGAATTTTTTATGTGTTAGTGCTTGCTTACTTCACAACTTAACAGGGAACAGTTCAGGCCGTGAATTTGTGCAGACCGCGATCCATGCAAAAAACACCAATAAAATCGCGGCATTACAAACTCAAGAACAACGGCGTGACCATAACCGATTCTCCAGGAATACTGAATGGAACTACTGACTCAATTACTGAATGCTTTATGGGCTCAGGATTTTGAAACTCTGGCCAATCCTTCCATGATTGGTATGCTGTATTTTGTACTGTTTACAATTTTGTTTCTGGAAAATGGGTTGCTACCAGCGGCCTTTTTACCTGGCGACAGTTTGCTGGTACTGGTCGGCGTACTTATTGCCAAAGGCGCAATGGGTTTTCCGCAAACGGTACTGCTACTCACCACCGCAGCCAGCCTCGGTTGTTGGCTCAGCTATATTCAGGGCCGATGGCTAGGTAATACCCGCACCGTGCAGAACTGGCTTTCTCATCTTCCGGCTCATTATCACCAACGCGCGCATCATCTTTTCCACAAACATGGCTTATCCGCGCTGTTGGTCGGTCGCTTCATTGCGTTTGTCAGAACATTACTGCCGACCATTGCCGGGCTGTCAGGCCTGAATAATGCGCGTTTTCAGTTCTTCAATTGGATGAGCGGTCTATTGTGGGTACTGATTTTGACAACGCTGGGCTATCTACTGGGCAAAACACCTGTTTTTCTTAAGTATGAAGATCAGCTCATGTCCTGCCTGATGCTGCTTCCTGTCGTATTACTGGTGGTTGGCCTTGCCGGTTCACTGGTTGTACTCTGGAAAAAGAAATACGGGAACCGAGGGTAAATTATGCTGAAATCACGCATAACGCTCCGACGACTGGCCTGGACCACCTCCTTTATGCTGTTTTTGGGCGCGTTAATCCTGACCTGGTCGGTCATTCGCCAGCAGGAATCGACGCTTGCCATTCGCGCCATAAACCAGGGTGCCAGCATGCCAGACGGCTTCTCTATCTGGCATCATCTGGATGCCAACGGCATTCGTTTTAAAAGTATTACTCCGCAAAATGACGCGCTGCTGATCACCTTTGATTCCAGCGCGCAGAGCGCAGCCGCAAAAGCTGTACTGGACAGAACGTTGCCACACGGCTTCGTTATTGCTCAACAGGATGATGACAATCAGGCAGTGCAGTGGTTATCTCGTTTACGGGATACACCGCACCGCTTTGGTTAATCTCCAGGAATCTGAATTAGATCACTCACTTTGGTGATTTCACCGTTTAGTGCCTATGATTAATAAACTGAAGTTATGACCTACAGCTTTATTATTCTGGAGCATCGACCCAAAGCACCGGGTCGAATCACAATGGAAGGTTCAAGAATGAAATACCGCATCGCTTTGGCAATTAGTCTTTTCGCTCTCAGTGCCGGCAGCTACGCTAACTCCCTCTGTCAGGAAAAAGAACAAGATATTCAGCGGGAAATTAGTTATGCCGAAAAGCACAACAATCAGAGCCGCATCAATGGGTTGAACAAAGCGCTTAGTGAAGTTCGGGCAAACTGTACTGACAGCAAACTGCGCGCGAATCACCAGAAAAAAATCGCAGAGCAGAAAAATGAGATAGCCGAACGTCAGCGTGATTTAGCCGAAGCGAAGCAAAAAGGCGATGCGGATAAAATCGCAAAACGCGAACGTAAGCTTGCAGAGGCTCAAAAAGAGCTGAAGGAACTTGAGACCCGCGATTACTAAGTACGGTAACTACCCACTCACCTGGAGAAAACTATGTCGAAAGATAACGCTACGGAAAATCTGCGCGCTGAGCTGAAATCCCTTGCGGATACGCTCGAAGAAGTACTGAGCTCCTCTGGCGATAAGTCGAAGGAAGAGATGAGTAAAATTCGCAGCAAAGCTGAACATGCGCTGCGCGAGAGCCGCCATCGCCTGAGCGAGACCAGCGATGTGATTGCTAAGCAAACCCGTGAAGCTGCCGCCAAAGCCGATAACTATGTGCGCGAAAACCCATGGACAGGCGTTGGTATTGGCGCTGCGGTCGGTGTGGTGCTTGGTGTACTGCTGTCGCGCCGCTAACAATGGCTGACTCTCAACACGCGCAAGGTCCGGGCAAAAGCGTCCTGGGGATTGGACAACGGATCCTCACGATTCTCGTTGAGATCGTAGAGACCCGATTACGGCTGGCCGTCGTTGAGCTGGAAGAGGAAAAAGCTAACCTTGTCCAGATCGTGCTGATGCTGGGACTGACTATGCTCTTTGCGGCATTTGGGCTGATGAGCCTGATGGTGCTTATCATCTGGGCCATTGACCCTCAGTACCGCCTGAACGCGATGATTGCCACCACCGTTGTGCTGTTGCTTTTGGCGCTCGTTGGCGGGATATGGACATTACGTAAAGCCCGTAAATCAACACTCTTACGCCATACACGCCACGAACTTGCTAATGACAGGCAGGCCCTGGAGGATGATGTCTAATGAGCAGTAAAGTCGAGCGCCAAAAACGTAAGGCACAACTGCTTGGTCAGATCCAGCAGCAACGGCTGGATCTGTCTGCCGCCCGCCGCGACTGGCTGGAGGTTACAGACGTATACGATCGTGGCTGGAAAACGCTGCTGAACCTGCGCGCCTGGGTGCTGGTCGGCAGCAGTATTATGGCTGTACGGACCATTCGTAATCCTAATCTGCTGGTTCGCTGGGCTAAACGCGGCTTTAGTGTCTGGAGCGCATGGCGTCTGATTAAATCGACAATCAGACAGCAACAATTGCGCGGTTAACCCCTGCCGTATCCCCTATTTTGCGGGTTCCTCAAATTTTTTGAAAATTACTGACAGTTTTCCTTGCTAACAATTGTCATTCAGCACGTCTATGATTCTCTCCATCGACAGCAACGACGCGCTCTGCAGCGTTGATGCACAAAAGACAAAACAATCCGCCTGAGTGGTTTCCTGGAGAGTACGATGAAAAAATTAGAAGATGTTGGTGTACTGGTAGCGCGCATTCTGATGCCAATCCTGTTTATTACTGCAGGTTGGGGAAAGATCACCGGATATGCGGGTACCCAACAGTATATGGAAGCCATGGGCGTCCCTGGTTTTATGTTGCCGCTGGTTATTCTGCTTGAGTTCGGCGGCGGCCTGGCAATCCTGTTTGGTTTCCTGACCCGTACTACCGCGCTGTTCACCGCAGGCTTCACCCTGCTGACCGCGTTCATCTTCCACAGCAACTTTGCGGAAGGGATGAACTCTCTGATGTTCATGAAAAACCTGACCATCGCAGGCGGTTTCCTGCTGCTGGCCATCACGGGTCCAGGCGCATTCAGTATCGACCGCGTACTGAATAAAAAGTGGTAATCAAACTATACCCGTCATTCTTCAAGTTGCAGGTGTGTTGGCTACACTCAGAAACCCCAGTCACATAGTTATCTATGCTCCTGGGGAATGTCTTCCCTTGCCGACTTCCTGCAACTCGAATTATGTAGGGTATATACTTATTAAAAGACGAGGGGATTAACTCCTCGTTTTGCTATTCGGGAGAGAGATAATGGGACAACTGATTGACGGCGTCTGGCATGACACCTGGTATGATACCAAATCAACCGGCGGAAAATTCCAACGCTCCGCATCGGCTTTCCGTAACTGGCTTACCGCTGATGGCGCGCCAGGCCCAACTGGCGAAGGTGGTTTTGCCGCCGAAAAAGACCGCTATCATCTGTATGTTTCTCTGGCCTGCCCGTGGGCGCATCGCACGCTGATTATGCGTAAACTCAAAGGTCTGGAACCCTTCATTTCCGTTTCCGTAGTGAATCCGCTGATGCTGGAAAACGGCTGGACGTTTGATAACAACTTTCCGGCAGCAACAGGTGATACGCTTTATCAGCACGAGTTTCTCTATCAACTGTATTTACACGCCGATCCGCACTACAGCGGCCGGGTAACGGTTCCGGTGCTGTGGGATAAAAAAAATCACACCATCGTCAGCAACGAATCGGCAGAAATTATCCGCATGTTTAACACCGCGTTTGATGCGCTGGGCGCAAAAGCCGGGGATTACTATCCACCAGCCCTGCAAAGCAAAATTGACGATCTGAACAGTTGGATTTATGACAACGTCAATAATGGCGTTTATAAAGCTGGTTTTGCTACCAGCCAGGAAGCGTATGACAGCGCAGTCGAAAAAGTCTTTGAATCACTGGCGCGGCTGGAACAGATTCTCGGTCAGCATCGCTACCTGACTGGCGACCAGTTAACAGAGGCTGACATTCGCCTATGGACTACGCTGGTACGTTTTGATCCGGTGTATGTCACCCACTTCAAATGCGACAAGCATCGGATCAGTGACTATCTGAATCTGTACGGTTTTCTGCGTGATATCTACCAGATACCAGGCATTGCGGACACCGTCAATTTCGATCACATCCGCAATCACTATTTCCGCAGTCACAAGACCATTAACCCGACCGGTATTATTTCTGTCGGCCCGTGGCAGGATCTCAACGAACCTCACGGGCGTGACGAGCGTTTCGCGTGATTTACACTGGTCCCCTTTTGGGCAATGCCGTTCAGCTAAGCATTTATGGTGAACATGTGATTCTTGCTCAGGGTTCCGTTCACCTCAGCGGTGTCATATCTCTGAAACGCCGTTACCCGTGAACGTGCAAGGGAGGCTCACCGCCGCCTCCCTTGCAACCCAGGCTCCCGGCGGGAAAATCGTCGCTGCGCGATTCATTCGTCTTATGCCGTCTGCCTGTCGGGTCGGGGCCGAGCCTGCATCCCTGCAGGCCGTCCCCTCTGCCCGCATCCCTGCGGACAGACCCGGTCAGCCGTCAACGCCTCATCGATTTTCAGCCGGACATGGGTCATCGCTTCAACGCTCTGACTTCCAGTAAAATCTGTTTTGCTGTTCAGATATATTCAAATAAAAATACAGATGGTCAGGTGTGGCTGGTCCGGCTGAAAATTGCCGACGTGTTTCCGTAAGGCCGGGAGAACCCGCAGGGATGCGGGTTCAGGGCGCGCTTTGCAAGGACGCTTCATCGCGCCCGGCCCGAAAGCCTGAAGGAATAAGCGGAGGGAACCACGAAGTGGCAATTTTCCGTGCCGGGAGCCGGGATTGTAAAGGGCGTGGCGGAGAACGCCCTTTACACGTTCACAGGAATCGATGTCTCAGAGAAACGATGAACATAAGGTGAACGGAACCCTTTCTCTGAGAGCGCATATTCATAACTTCTACCACACAGGCGATAGTTTCTGAAACTAAGGCGTTCACAGATAAGTATTACCCATCAGCGGGCCAAATAATTAATACCGTAAATATTTACCATCATTTCATTCGCAGCTATTCTTATTTTGATTGCTTTAAAAACAAGTAATTGAACGCAAAACGAGGCGAAAATGGATTGGTATTTAAACGTATTAAAGAACTACTTTGGTTTTGGTGGTCGTGCACGGCGCAAAGAGTACTGGATGTTTATTTTGGTCAACATCATCTTTACGTTCGTGCTGAGCGTGTTAGACAGGATGTTTGGCTGGCAACGTGCCGGGGGAGAAGGCGTATTAACAACGATTTATGCAATTCTGGTTTTTATACCGTGGTGGGCTGTTCAGTTTCGGCGTTTGCATGACACCGACCGTTCGGCATGGTGGCTGTTAGTATTACTGATCCCCATCATTGGCTGGTTGGTCATCATCCTTTTCAACTGCCAAAACGGCACGCCAGGTAGCAACCGCTTCGGCACTGACCCTAAACAGCTGTCCTGACGTCATACATCCTTTTGTAGGCCGGATAAGGTGCAATTGCACCGCATCCGGCGTAACAGTCAGGCTATTTACCCGCAAACAGTTTCGGGATTTCCCGCAAACACCAGGACTTCGCTTCGCCCATACTGTCCCGACGCCAGGCCATGATGATATCTATTTCATTTGTCGATTCCGGGCTAACCACACGCAGCCGGCCTGCGGCAATATCCTCTTCGACCAACGGATACGGCATGGTCGCTACACCCAGCCCGGCTAACAGCGCCTGACGCTTATCTTCAATAGTACTGACCGTCAGACGCGGTTGTTTATCGAGAAGCTGAACGGTCAGCACCGGGCGTTCACGGGCCGTATCCGCCACCGCTATGCCCCGGTATTTCACACGGGTGACTTCAGACAACGGTTCCGGCTCCTGGTGGATCGGGTGATCCGGTGCCGCCACATAGACGTTCATCAGCGAGTACAGTTTGCGCGAGTTAATTTCTGATGATGAGCGGAAATGCATATCCGGCGCGATCACGATATCCGCTCTGCCCTGCTCCAGACGCTCCCACGCCCCGGCCAGCACTTCAGTGATAACGGAAAGCTGCGTGTTTGCCTTTCCGGCAAGGCGGTCGATAAGCGGGAAGAATGCCGCCGTTGGCACCAACGCTTCGGTGACAATCGTCAGATGCGTTTCCCAACCACGGGCCAGCGCTTCAGCATCGGTCGTCAGCTTATCCGCAGCCTCCAGCAACACGCGGCCACGTTCAAGCAGCATACGCCCGACGTTGGTAAATTTTGTGCGGTGACCAGAGCGGTCAAACAGCACAACATCCAGCTCTTCTTCCAGTTTCTGCATGGTGTAGCTGAGGGCGGAAGGTACGCGTCCCAGTTCATCTGCCGCGGCGGCAAAGCTGCCGCGCCTGTCTATTGCGTCCATGACGCGTAACGCTTCAAGCGTTAAAGCCCGTTCTTTGGCCATCTCGTTCTCATTCAGGAAATTTGAACATACCGGGCAGAATATCTGGCTAACAATGCAGCGTCTAGCCATTTAACATAAAAGGAAGTAAAGAGAGGTCAAGAACTATGATTACTACCCGTACAGCCAAACAATGCGGGCAAGCAGACTACGGCTGGCTGCAGGCCCGTTATACCTTCTCCTTTGGACACTATTTTGATCCTAAATTGCTGGGTTATGCCTCGCTGCGTGTTCTGAACCAGGAAGTTCTGGCACCGGGGGCCTCTTTCCAGCCACGTACCTATCCAAAGGTTGATATCGTCAATCTGATCCTCGAAGGGGAAGCAGAGTATCGCGACAGCGAAGGTAACCATATTCAGGCCAAAGCCGGAGAGGTGTTACTGCTCGCTACGCAACCTGGGATCAGCTACAGCGAACACAATATCAGCAAAGATAAACCCCTGACCAGAATGCAGCTATGGCTGGACGCCTGCCCGCAGCGAGAAAATTCCTGCGTGCAAAAAGCGATACTGAATGCCGGCAAGCATCAACTGCTTGCTTCACCTGACGGTGAGCAGGGCAGCCTGCATCTTCGCCAGCAGGTCTGGGTACATCATGTTGAGCTGCAAAAAGGTGAATCACTGAGTTTTCAATTGCATGGGCATCGCGCGTATTTGCAGTCGATCCATGGCACATTCCACGCGGTCACTTCAGGTGCTGAAAAAGAGGCGCTTACCTGCGGTGATGGCGCATTTATTCGTGATGAAACTAACATAACGTTAGTTGCCGATACCCCATTGCGCGCTTTGCTGATAGATTTGCCCGTATAGTCATTAGAATCAAGGGAGTACGACTATTGAGCAAGAAGTCATCAAAAAAACGCCAGCCGCGGGTTGAGGCCAAAAAACAGGAAACCGTCGTCTTTGGCTACGAGGACCTGCTAACGGAACTGGAAGCAATCGTTGCTGATGCCGAGCTACGGCTGGAAGAAGAAGAAGCCGCTCTCTGACAGGTAATCGTAGGTCAGACAGCGGCCTGCCGGATGGCGACGCTAATACGTCTTATCCGGCCTACGGTTTTGTAACGATGCACACCCGTAGGCCAGAAAGCTGCGCGCCATCAGGCAGTCAGTCGCCAGATTAATGTGCTTTGCTGGCCATAATCTCAATGATCTGCTTGTCGGTCTCCTGCATTGAACGACACGCCAGCGCACACAAGTTAGAGATAGATTGCTCTACGTTATGCGCCACAATACCTTCATTCCCCGTCACTGCGGTATCGTCCAGCGCCATGAGTACCGCTTTCCAGGCTGCTGACGCACTGGTAGAGACTTTCATTGCGCAGCTGTTCGAGGCGCCATCACAAATCATCCCACTCACATCGCCAATCATGCTGCTAATAGCCATAGCGATAGTGTCGTAACGACCATCCACCACCCATGCCATACCTGCCGCGGCGCCCATTGCTGCGGTCGTTGCCGCACACAGCGCAGACAAACGCGGAAGCTGATGATGGATGTAGATAGCACTCAGGTGAGATAACATCAGCGCACGTGCCAGTTTCTCTTCATCGGCCCCAAAGTGCTCAGCCACCACCATCACCGGAATGGTGGCAGTAATACCCTGATTGCCGGAACCGGAATTGCTCATTGCGGGCAACGTCGCCCCGCCCATTCGCGCATCCGATGCCGCGCTGGTACGAATAAGAATGGCGGTTGAGAGATCGTTAGCCAGCAGACCACGTGCGCACTGTTTCTCTAGCGTGGTGCCGATATGCAAGCCCCAGCTACCGCTTAGTCCTTCCTGAGACAACGCACCGTTCAGTTTTGCCGCATCAAGAATAAAGCGAATAGCGTCAAACGGCACAGCATTCACAAATGACACAATCTCTTCCAGCGACGTGTGGGATAACGCTGCCAGTGGGGATTCCTGCTCATCAGCCTGAACCTGCTCAGGCTGAGTAAACACCACGCCTTTGTTGGTCTCGATATGCACAATGTTGGTATGGCCGCCGACAATCGTCACGCACGCCCAACCTTCCGAGCTGTATACCTTAGCGCGGGAAAAGAGGATATCCTCGCAAGGCTCCTGCAGCATCACCGCCACCTTCCCGGCGGTCAGCATCGCTTTCGCATCGGCAATCGCTTGTGGCGATGCGTCTTTCAATACTTCTAACCCAGCCCCGGCATTTCCCCCCAAAGCGCCCAGCGCAGCCGCAACGGGAAGACCAACCATCCCGGTACCCGGCACGGTAACGCCCATGCCGTTCTTCATCAGGTTTGGTGAGACCCACGCATCAATGCGTTCCACCGCGCCGTCCAGCTCAGCAGAAGCGACGGCTGCCGCCAGAGCCAGAGAGATAGGTTCAGTACAACCCAGCGCAGGTTTCACTTCTTCCTGCACCGCGCGAATAAAACTATCCCATAATGGATTCAATGTAGTCTCAAACATAACAACAACCCTTGCTCAGATAACTCAGGAAAATGCCAGGAACGGAGAAACGCACAACAACAGGCCAGTGACGATAATCAGGTACAGAGAGGCGCCTTTGTATTTGTGCAATGCAGGAACTTTGTAGACCAGCCAGGCCGGGATCAAGCAACCCACCATGCCGAAAATTGGGCTACAAATAGAGGTGAAGCTCAGTACTGGCGCATTGAGCACAATCGCACTCCAGGCCAGTAAGATAGCGAAGACCATAATGCCGCGTTGAACCAGAGTTTCGTTGATCTTCTCGGCTGGCATTTTGCGGCGCAGCACATTCATCACGATCCCCTGAGTTGCTTCACGAAAGCCCAGGTAAACACCGAAGAAGGCGGTCATCACGGCGAAAATGTTCAGGATAACGCTGACGATTTTTACCCAACCTGCACCATCACCACTGATAAACTGCGCGGCAATCGCCAGAGCGGAAATATTCTGCTCATAGGCTTTAACCGCTTCGTCGTGGCCCATCGCCAGCGTGAAGGAAACGGCGTAGAAAAAGACGGTGACAAACAGAATACCGAACGCGATGTTCATAGCACGCAGAGCTTTATGGCGTGCCACCTCAATCGATTTCTCACGAGAGCGGTACGAAATAACCATCGGGCTTAGCGTCTGAATAAACAGAATAGAAGTCAGGGTAAACGGCAGCGTGATAATTGCGTTTTTGATCAGCAGCGCCATCGGCGGCAGTGAGCCCGCGTTATACAAATGCCACATCCCCACCATCGAAACACCAAGTGCAGCAACCACCAACAGCTTGGTCAACACCATGCCCGTGGAGATCTTAAACAGCAGTTTTTCTCCGCGTGACGAGATGGCAACGAGGATGCAAATCAGCACCAGTCCATAGAACGGGCTGTCAGACAGCAACCCTTCAGTGACGCCAAACGTGTGCAGATAAGAGGCGCTATCGTTAGTGATAGCCGTGGAGTAAACGAACATCCAGATAACCAGCATCACAAAATATAATGCACCTAACAGGATGCCCCAGTTTTTACCCAAATAACCGCTGATTACGCTCGGGTAGTCTTTGCATTCCGGGGATTCCGCCAGCGTGTTGATAAACAGGCGCTGGAATAAATACATCGCAGGATAGCCGATAATAGAGGAGAGCAAGAAAACCCACAGCCCCATCAGCCCTACCTGGACGGGAAGGAAAACAATCCCCGCACCAATTGCCATACCAATACTCATAATGACCCAGCCCGTGTCCGTGCTGTCGAACTTAATGGCTTCCCGCCATTCACTTTCGGTCATTCCCGCCCGACGCGCAGGCGCTGATGCGTCGAGTATTACGCTACTATTCGTTGCCGTTTCCATAATTTCCCGCTTAATGTGTAGGTAGAGGTTTTTTTTATTTTATCGCACTGCTTCAAGGCGATACGCAGTACATGAGATGCAGGCAAGCTATTAGAATGAAGAAATCATACGCGCAGGGTTAGAGAAAAACTTCACAAACAAGCCCCTGTAATTGCTGATAGTTAAGAAATATTTTCTCTTTAATTTATTTAAGGTGTTATTAATTTCTATTTTTGAAGCAGATCACAACAAAAAAGTCGCACTAAAGCGTAATGACTGATCAGTGAACGCCTCAGTTTCAGAAAGTATCACCTGTGCGGGTAGAAATTATGAATATGCGCTCTCAGAGAAAGGGTTCCGTTCACCTCATGTTCATCCTTTCTCTGAAACATCGATTCCTGTGAACGTGTAAAGGGCGTTCTCCGCCACGCCTGACCACCTGTATTTTTATTTGAATATGTCTGAACAGCAAAAGCGATTTAACTGAAAGTCAGAGAGTTGAAGCGATGACCCATATCCGGCTGAAAATCGATGAGGTGTTGACGGCTGACCGGGGCTGCCCGCAGGGATGCGGGCAGAGGGGACGGCCTGCATGGACGCAGGCTCGACCCCGACCCGACAGGCAGACGGCATAAGACGAATGAATCGCGTAGCGACGATTTTCCGCCGGGAGCCTGGGATGCAAGGGAGGCGGCGGTGAGCCTCCCTTGCACGTTCACGGGTAACGGCGTTTCAGAGAAATGACACCGCTGAGGTGAACGGAACCCTAAGCAAGAATCACATACTCACCATACATACTTAACTGAGCGGTATTACACCAAAGTGCACCTTTTTATCACGCCATGTTGATTGATTCACTGCCGGATGGCGGCGCTTGCGCCTTATCCGGCCTACAAAAGCATGCAAACCGTAATCACGGCCATTAACCTCAGGTACAAACCACTTTAATTGCCAGGCCTCCACGTGAGGTTTCACGGTATTTGTCGTTCATGTCTTTGCCCGTCTCGTACATGGTCTCGATCACTTTATCGAGTGACACGCGTGGCTCGGACGTCCGGCGTAACGCCATGCGCGCGGCGTTGACGGCTTTCACTGCGTTGATCGCATTACGCTCAATGCACGGTATCTGCACTTGTCCGGCCACCGGGTCACAGGTAAGGCCAAGGTTATGCTCCATCGCGATCTCAGCCGCAATGCAGACCTGCGCAGGGCTACCACCAAGCAATTCCGTCAGCCCGGCCGCCGCCATTGAGCAGGCCACACCAATTTCGCCCTGACAGCCGACTTCGGCACCAGAAATCGAGGCGTTCATCTTATACAGCGCGCCTATCGCCCCGGCAGCCAGTAAATAGCGGGCGATGGAATTGGCATTCACCGGACGGCGGAATTTGTCGTAATAAGCCAGCACGGCAGGGATAATCCCGCATGCGCCATTGGTCGGTGCGGTCACAACCCGACACCCGGCGGCGTTTTCTTCGCTCACGGCCAGCGCGAACATGTTGATCCAGTCAATGACGTTCATCGGATCGCTGGACAAGTTATCGCTGGAGACCAGTAACCGGCGCAGTGCCACGGCGCGACGCGGAACATTGAGTGGACCAGGCAGAACGCCTTCGGTGTTCATGCCGCGTTCAATACCGGCGTGCATGACATCCCAGATCGCGGCAAAGCCAGCATCAATCTCTTCTTTGCTGCGCATCGCCAGTTCGTTTTGCATCATCAGACCGGAAACGGAAAGTCCATTTCGCTCGCACAGTTTCAGCAGTTCGCCGGCGGAATGAAAGTTGTAGGGCACGTGTGCTTCAACGTCATGTGCCTGGCCAAATTGCGCCTCTTCAACGATAAAACCACCACCGACAGAGTAATAAGTTTTGCTTAATAGCGTTTCGGTGCCGTTCCACGCGGTGATACGCATACCATTTTCATGGCGCGGCAGTGTTTCGGTATGAAAGAGAATATTTTCGTCTGGGGAGAAATCGACAACATGTGTGCCCTCGGCAACCGGTAAACGTCCGGTACGGGCCACTTCCTGAGTAAAACCAGCGATTGAATCAATATTGACGTTTTGCGGACTGTTACCGGCCAGCCCCATCATGATGGCGACATCTGTCGCATGACCTTTCCCGGTTAGGGAAAGTGATCCATAAAGATCGACCACAATATGCGTGGCACTGGGGAGTTCTCCGCTGCTGGCCAACAGATCGATAAAGCTTTTGCCTGCGTTCATGGGTCCCACGGTATGGGAGCTGGAAGGTCCAATGCCAATCTTAAAAATATCGAATGCGCTAATCATATCCACACCCTCGGATTGCCGTTCAGTGAAGACCAGGTTTCACACTCATTAAAGGATCGGGGCGATCCGCACGACCGCCCCGCAGGGGATTACACCGTGTCGCCACGTACGGCGATGGCTTCGATCTCCAGCTTCACATCCTTCGGTAAGCGGGCGACCTGCACGCAACTGCGCGTGGGGTAGATAGCCTTGTGCTCATCAAAGAACTGCTGGTACACCTGGTTAATGGTGGCGAAGTCATTCAGGTCAGCAACGAAAACGGTGGTTTTCACGATGTCGCTCACTTTCAAACCGGCGGACTCGACAATCGCTTTCACGTTTTCCAGACTCTGACGCGCCTGATCGACCACGTTGTCAGCCACATCACCGGTCTGTGGGCATACCGGGATTTGACCCGACGTGAACACCATGCTGCCCAGATCCACACCCTGTACGTAAGGACCAATGGCTCCTGGCGCACATTCAGTTGCAATAACTTTTCTCATAGCCCCTCCGGCGTTAAAGCGCCTGGGTGAAAGTACGGGAAATGACATCCTGCTGCTGTTCACGGGTCAACGCATTGAAGCGCACCGCATAACCAGACACACGGATCGTCAGGTTCGGATAGTTTTCCGGGTGCTCAATCGCATCCATCAACATTTCACGATTCATGACGTTAACGTTCAGATGCTGCCCACCTTCCACATGCGCTTCATGATGGAAGTATCCGTCCAGCAGACCAACCAGGTTGGTTTTACGTACGCTATCCTCTTTGCCCAGCGCAGCCGGCACAATGGAGAAGGTGTACGAGATACCGTCTTTGGCATAGGTGAACGGCAGTTTGGCGACCGAGGTTAACGACGCTACCGCACCTTTGCGATCGCGGCCGTGCATCGGGTTCGCCCCTGGTGCAAACGGCGTGCCCGCGCGACGTCCATCCGGCGTGTTACCGGTTTTCTGTCCATACACCACGTTGGAGGTGATGGTCAGAATGGACTGTGTCGGCACCGCGTTACGATAGGTAGGCAACACTTTAATTTTCTTCATAAAGCGTTCGACCAGGTCACAGGCAATGCTGTCTACGCGCTCATCGTTGTTACCGTATTGCGGATAGTCGCCTTCAATTTCGAAATCGACAGCCAGACCATTTTCATCACGAATTGGTTTCACTCGTGCGTACTTAATCGCTGACAGAGAATCCGCCGCTACGGAGAGGCCCGCCATACCACACGCCATCGTGCGATACACGTCACGATCGTGCAGCGCCATCAGCGACGCTTCGTAGCTGTACTTGTCGTGCATGTAGTGGATGATGTTCAGTGCACTGATGTACTGCACGGCCAGCCAGTCCATAAAGTGGTCCAGGCTCTCCATCACCGTGTCGTAATCCAGCACATCATCCATCAGTGGCGCGGTTTTCGGTCCGACCTGGATTTTCAGTTTCTCATCCACACCGCCGTTGATTGCGTACAGCAACGTTTTGGCGAGGTTGGCACGTGCGCCGAAGAACTGCATTTGTTTGCCGATAACCATCGGGCTGACGCAACAGGCAATGGCATAGTCATCGCTGTCAAAGTCTGCACGCATCAGGTCGTCGTTTTCATACTGTAAAGACGAGGTGATGATAGACACCTGGGCGGCATATTTTTTGAAAGCAATCGGTAGCTGCTCAGACCACAGCACCGTCAGGTTCGGCTCAGGTGCCGGTCCCATGGTGTGCAGCGTATGCAGGTAGCGGAACGAGTTTTTCGTCACCAGCGTGCGGCCATCCAGCCCCATCCCACCGATAACTTCGGTCGCCCAAATAGGGTCACCAGAGAACAGGGTGTCGAATTCCGGCGTACGCAGGAAGCGCACCATACGGATCTTCATGATGAAGTGGTCGATCAGTTCCTGCGCCTGCTGCTCGGTTAAGGTACCTGCTTTAAAGTCACGCTCAATGTAGATATCGAGGAACGATGCGGTACGGCCCAGCGACATAGCGCCGCCATTCTGAGATTTCACCGCAGCCAGGTAAGCAAAGTACACCCACTGTACCGCTTCCTGCGCATTACGCGCCGGACGGGAGATATCGCAGCCGTATTTCGCCGCCATTTCCTGCATTTGCAGCAGGGCACGACGGTGCTCAGACAACTCTTCACGCAGGCGAATCGTGGCTTCAAGATTCTGCCCCCACTCCAGGTTCGACTGAAGATCGGCAAATTGCAGTTCACGTTCACGCACCAGGTAGCGAATACCGTACAGCGCCACGCGGCGGTAGTCACCGATAATGCGGCCACGGCCATAGCCATCCGGCAGACCAGTCAGTACACCGGATTTACGGCAGCGCAACATATCCGGAGAGTAGGCATCGAACACACCCTGATTATGGGTTTTACGCAGTTCTGTAAACTGATATTCAAAATCAGCGTCCATCTCACGACCATAAGCATCAAAAGAGCTTTTGATCATGTTGATGCCGCCAAACGGATGCAGAGCGCGCTTGAGCGGCTTATCCGTTTGCAGACCGACAATCTTTTCCAGTTCTTGTTCAATATACCCCGCATCGTGTGCGGTAATTGTCGTTGCAATATTGGTATCGAAATCAACCGGCGCGTGCGTTGAGTTTTCAATACGGATGCCCGCCATGACTTTTTCCCACAGCGCAGTGGTCGCAGGCGTAGCTTCGGCGAGGAAAGATTCATCCCCTTCATAAGGCGTATAGTTGTGCTGAATAAAATCACGGACATTAATTTCTTCTTTCCAGTCCGTACCTTTAAAGCCGTTCCAGGCTTCGGCATACAGCATATCGCTGGTATCGATATTTACCTTCATGAAAAATAATCTCTCTGCTGAAAATTAATTATGCAAATTCTACTGGTGTATTAATTTTGCCTAACGCAATGGCATCACGTGCAATCATTTTCTCTTCATTTGTGGGAATTACCGCACAAATAACACGAGCATCTTTATTAGAGATAATTCTTTCGCCATGGGAATTTGGCAGGCTATTCATCTCGCTGTCGATATTCACCCCTAAAACGGCGAGGTGTTCAATCACCAGGCGGCGAATTAATACTGAATTCTCACCTATTCCACCGGTGAAAATAATCCCATCAAGACGATGCAACGATGCAGCATGTCCGGCGATATGACGCGCAATACGATGCACAAACGTTTTAATCGCCAGTTGTGCGCGTTCGTGTCCTTCGTGCCAGGCTTTTTCCAGTGTACGTAAGTCGGACGATAAACCGGAAATACCCAACAGGCCAGATTCCTTATTCACTACGCGCTCAAGGTCGCTCAGCGTCTGGTTGGTTTCACTGGCGATCCACGCCATCGCACCGAAGTCCACATCACCACTGCGAGTCCCCATCATCAGGCCTTCCAGCGGTGTCATCCCCATCGAGGTATCCACGCTCTGCCCATTACGAACCGCACAGATTGACGCCCCGTTCCCGAGGTGAGCCACAACCAGCCCAGAATCATCATGCGGTAGCTCAAGCAGCTCATGCGCTCGTTGAGAAACATAGCGGTGCGACGTGCCATGGAAGCCATAACGACGAACACCCAGCTCCTCAAAATATTTCCACGGTAAACCGTACATATATGCTTCAGGCGCCATTGTCTGGTGGAAGCTGGTATCAAATACCGCAACCTGCTGCCGACCTGGGAAAAGATGCTGTGCAGATTCAATCCCACTCAGGTTCGCATAATTATGTAACGGTGCTAAAGGAGAGACCTGGCGAATATTCTCAATAACTTCATCAGTAATAATTGCTGATTCAGTAAAAATACTTCCGCCGTGGGCAATACGGTGGCCAATTAAGGCCACGCTGTCCATTAAATTACGGTTCTCCAGTTCAACGGCAATAGCTTTTAATGCATCTTCGTAGCTGTGGTGAGCCAGCTTAGCTGGCTCACCTCCATTAATTGCTATGAACGCATTTTCTGAGTTAATACCGTCTGCAATTCCCGCCATTAAAACGTCACAGTTTGCTGCATCCAGCACTGAGAATTTAATGGAAGATGAACCGCAGTTAATAACCAGTACTACCGGAAACTCATTCATTTCACTACTCCGCTCATCCTGAGCTTATGGATTAAAACAGTTTGTAAACGATGTTCAGGATGGTCAGCAAACCAATCACGGTAACAAACACGTTATCCAGACGGCCACGGTATTTCGCCAGTGACGGCGCTTTACGGATGGCATACATCGGCAGCAGGCAGAGCAGTGAGGCGATAATTGGCGCACCCATCGCTTCAATCAGGTCCAGAATGTTCGGGTTGGCGTAAGCCACAACCCAGGTGGACCCCATGATGAAGATCATGCTGATAGTGTTGAGTTTACCGGCGGAAACTTTCGTTTTATCGCCTTTGTAACCAAACTTCAGCACCAGACCGTTCAGACCTTCCAGCGTGCCCAGATAGTGGCCGAAGAAAGATTTGAAGATAGCAACCAGTGCGATGATTGAAGCACCGTATTCCAGAACGGTCGCGAAGGTGGACTTCGTCCCGGACAGTGAAGCGAAGTGGTTCGCCAGATAAGACAGTACTGGAATGTTCTGCGCTTTCGCATCCGCCATGTTTGCCGGAGAGAGTGTGAACAGGCAGCTAAAGGCGAAGAACATTACCACCGCAACCATCAGCATACTGGCGCGGGAGATGATTTTAGAACACTTCTGCTCGGTAAATTCGCGGCCAAAATCTTTCTCATACTCTTCACGTTTAGAGACGACGAAGGAAGAAACAATCGGCGAGAAGTTGAAAGAGAACACCATGATGGAAATACCCAGCCACACAGTGACCAGAATACCGTCATGACCTGTCAGCGCGATATTGCTGAGATCAACCTGCTGGATAACCGCAGAGTTCCAGTAAGGAATCAGGGACAGAGAGATAAGCACCAGGCTGGCAATAAACGGCCACACCAGGTAGCTCATGACTTTAACCATCAGGTCCTTACCAAACCAGATGACGAATGCCATCAGCAGCAGCAGGAACAGGGCGACAAAGCCACGGTTCAGCGCAGGCATCTGCAACTGGTTTTCCCAGAAGGTCATAAAGGTGTTGGTAATGGTGACGCCGTAAATCCACAGCAGCGGACAAATCGCAAAGAAGTAGAGGAACGTGATAACCACACCGCCCGTTTTACCAAAGTGCTCTTCAACCGTTTCTGTGATGTTGCCGGAAGGATTAGAACCGGAAAGACACAGGCGTGCCAGGGCACGGTGGCAATAGAAAGCGATGGGGTATGCTAACACCAGCATCAACAGAATGGGGATCAAGCCGCCAAAACCTGCGCGGATAGGGAAGAACAACACCCCGGCGCCGATGGCTGTACCAAATAAACCCAGTGTCCAGGTGGTGTCCGATTTGCGCCAGGACGATTGTTTTGTCTGGCTGGATACAATGCTATCAGTAGTACTCATATCCTATCCTCAACGAAGTATATTAAGCGTCAACTAAACCAGTAATTTGGGATACACGAGAAAGATCGATATTACCGCCAGAAATAATGCTGACTGTTTTTCTGTTCTGGATATAGCTATCTAATTTCCCGCTTAATAATGCTGCGCATGCCAGCGCGCCGGCACCTTCAGTCACAACTTTATTTCGCTGAATTAATGCCACCATGCTGTTGCGAATTTCATCTTCGCTGACCAGGACAATGTCATCTACCAACTCACGAACGATTTCATACGTTAAAGTACCCGGGCGAGAGACGTCACAACCATCCGCCAGGGTGCCGGTCGTTCGGTGCGTGGTTATTTCTCCAGCGTGGAAAGATGCCGCCATGCCGTGAACGTTTTCAGACTGCACACCAATAATTCTAATTGTTGGGTTGATAGATTTAATTGCTACGGCAATACCCGCAATCAGTCCGCCACCGCCAATTGGCACAATCACGTTATCGACATCGTATAAATCTTCCAGAATTTCCAGACCAATAGTGCCCTGACCAGCAATAACTTTCGGGTCATCATATGGCGGAATAAAGATACGGCCTTCAGTTTCTACAATCTCGCTGACCTTCGCGATAGTGTCGTTGAAGTTATCGCCGTGCAGCACAACTTCTGCGGAGTAATCGCAGGTTGCCGCTACTTTAGATTTCGGCGCGCCTTTTGGCATCACCACTTTGCCGTCGATACCGAGCATAGCGCAGGAGAGAGAAACGCCCTGCGCATGGTTACCCGCAGAACACGCCACCACACCTTTACGTCTTTCAGCTTCAGTTAATGAACTGAGCTTATTAAAAGCACCACGGATTTTAAATGAGCCGGTACGCTGCATGTTTTCGAATTTGAGGAAAATTTCCCCTTTGCAACGTTCACTAAAATAGTTAGAGCGAGGCATTCCCGTTTTATAAATTTTCCCCGCCAGTCTTTTTTTCGCTTCGAGGATATCTTCAATTGCAACTGGGAGATCGTATGTAATGTGCATTAGAACCTCTTACTAGGGTATTAAAGTAAATAGATAGCCGTGACCATTGTCAGATATAGACAGATGGCGTTTATTTTGTGTTAAAACAAATTCAATCTTTAATCAATTTCAATTAATTGCCTTCGTCTCCGACAATTATATGATGAATATTCTTTGGCTAATTCCACCAAAATAGATGCTGCTTTTTTAATTCGATAATTTTTCGACCATACGGCGGCATAACGCGCGACAGGTAAGGTTTCTTCTACCGGGATAGTAATAAACTGGTTTGAGCCAAACGGTGTGGTCATATCGCAGGGAATTACTGTTAAGAAATCAGCATTGAGAACAAGATTATAAATCGTAACGACAGAGTCTGTTTTAACGATGTTTTCACTGCTGATGCCATTATTTTGTAACGTGGTAAGAAGTTCGCTGTAGTACCCCATATTCGTTTGTGGCAACACCCACTGTTCGTTTTTCAACGCGCTCAGCGAGGTGATGCCGGTGCATGTTCGGGACTTGCTGGCAACCAGGATGAAGTCTGACTCAAAGAGCGGCTCGACGTGCAGATCGTGCAGTTTCATCTCATCACTTAGCGTACCGATGGCGAAGTCCAGACGCCCGTCACGAATCGCCGGTAAGAAGGAGGAGAGCTGAGCTTCATACATAGAAACCTGCGCTTTCGGGAACACTTCTTTGAATTTTTTAATCATGCCGGACATGATGGTAAAGGCAATCAGTGAAGGAAAGCCAAACGACACATCAACGACCGCGTTGCTGGTCATGCTGTTCATCTCATCAACCATATTTTTCATTTCGCGGGTAATGGATTCAGACCATGAAAGCATCACCTGACCTGCTTGGGTCAGCGTCACACCGGTATTTTTACGTACGACTAACTCAATGCCAAAATAAGCCTCAACATCGTTAATGATTTTGCTGACAGCGGGTTGAGTTAAACCTAATTCTTTTGCAGCCGAGCCGATAGAACCACTTCTAATGACTTCCTGAAAGACCACTAAATGCTGTGTTTTAGGGAGAGTAATAGTATTCATATCGACCTGCGTTAATTACTTTGTTGACGGCAGGAAGTGTACCAAATTAAGCAATCGAGGATATGTGCGACCACTCACAAATCCCCTTCACTTACATTTTGTAAGATTATTATGAAACAATAAAATACTTTGTAATCAATGAATTATGAAAACACAATCTCACTTTAACCTGACTTTAATCAAAAAAAGATGGGGGGATAACGGAATTTTATGGCAATAACACACCTGTTTTTTTCGCTATTTCCAAAAATCGTGAAAGGCTATATTTCAATCAATTACAGAGCAATTATCCGGCAAAATGCTGCTTAAATTTAATAAGCAACTTATCAAATTTAATTATATTTTAATTGTAACCATGAATAAATAACGCCATGCATCACATTTATTCGCCTTATTTGTTTGTAAAGAAACATTGCATTTATTAATATTTAAATTAAACAATACATAAAATTATCATATGCAACATTACATTAACACTGATTTTGTACGATTTATCAGCGAGTAATTTTGTGATGGCGATCGATTGCGTTCATTTATTCTCGAGAAAAACGTATCGCACAGCGTTTTGTGTTGCTTGTCACAAAACGGGAAATATCCACCAGTGCCTTTTGCCAGATAAAGAACGTTATCCCCGTCAATAAAAGGAAGGTCATTGCTCATTGCGCCCTATCGGGTTACATCATTAACGCCATACTTAAATGCGCTGTCACTTCATGAAGGGGGATTTGCACCCAGCAATGGTTTTCTTCATCACAAAAAGTGACCTCATTGTCGCTACCGTCGATAAGCAAAATAAAACGTGCCCCCTGGCGTTGCGCATTCTTCTGCCGGGTTGATAAGCGTAGCATGGAGCAATCATTGACAATGCTCAAATGCGGGAAATTTCGCCTGAGTCGGCGACCAAGCAGTATTGCCTGATCCCGTGCCCGTTCCTGGCTGGGTATGATGACAACATCGACATGCTTAGCGTAATCGCTGCCTTTTTTCGTAGCGGTGAGCAACTGCATAATCGGTTCCAGCATGAAAGCGAAACCGCATGCAGAGACAGGATGCCCAATTAACCGACTGGCGCTATTGTCGTAACGCCCGCCCCGACACAGCAATTTATTATGATGCAATGAATCCGCATACCATTCGAAAAGCTGGTCGTTATAGTCATTTACGGGGAAGAGATTTTTATCGTGGGTAAAAGGGATATTCAGTGCAGTCAGTGAGTCGCAAAGATGCGTAAAACGCTGGCGGGATTGTAATGACAGGCATGCTTCAAGTTGCGGCGCTTTTTCTGCCAGCCGCAGCATCAAATTATCTTTATCACTCAGTAAACGCTCAGGATGTTGCTCCAGGCAAGCTAGTTGCCTGGCATTCAGCAGTGATGCCAGCGGCTGATAGTATTGCTGCAAGTGACGGCGAAATTGAGTGAATTCCTCTACATTGCCTAATGAATTAATTTTGAGTTCGACAAACGGCAACAGTTGTAGCGATTTGAAAAAATCATATTGTAAGGAAATAAGTTCAATCTCAATGCCGATATCTGGATAGCCAAACGCTTCCACACCCAATTGATGAAATTGGCTGATGTTCTGCTGGTTCTGACGACGGAACATTGCCCCCAGATACCATAATCGTGTGCCAATTTGTAAATTCTGATATTGCGATAAAAGCCGTAGACATCCCATCGTTCCATCGCCACGAAATAACGCCTGATGATTAAGCATTAGCTCATCACTTTCACCGGAAAAAGACCTCGTAGCGTTTTCTTCCAACCTTTCAAGAAGCGGCATACGGATCTCCTTGTAGCAATACTGCTGCAATAAATACTCTGCTTTTTTTTCCAGCCACTCCCAGTCCGCGGCGGGGTTCTGGTAATGCTTACGTGGGCGCCCACTTTTCCGTGGCCGCAGATTTCGCTGATATTTTTCTTCCAGTGACTGAGAGTAAGGCGTCGTTGCCAGTAGGCAGTTTTGCACCAGAGATGACTCAATACGCGTAATGACTGCTGGAACAATCATCCCCAGGCAAAAGCGCTGATAGGCACCTGAACGCTGCGCTGCATTTTCTCCGAGGCGCAGGTACTCCTCATGGGGAGTGATCCGCACTTCGGGGGAATCAGCAAAACTATGATGAGGAGTTTCATCTACACAATGGCATTCAACGTATTTTTTTGTCAGCAAGAAATAGGCATTGGGTTCGACGGGGCAGCAATTGTATCGACTATCCCATAGCGTACCATGACGCTGGTGACGGTGGTTGAAGTAGTGGGTGTAACCTTTGGCAATATATTGCATAAAACGCCCGAGGCATTCTTTATCAGGGGCGGACAGAAATAAAAATATTTTCTTTGATGAAAGTGAATACGCATGTAATTTTATTGCATAGATACTCATTGCGGTATCGACGCATTGATAAAAATACTGGTAATCTTCTTCACCTTTAAAAATAGTTTCATCATTATGCCCGCACAATTGCACGAGGTGAGGAATTCCATCGATAAATAATCGGTTTTTTCGTGGCATAGGAATAATGTGTAAATAATCTTTAAGTGGGCTAAATAGTGTTTTTATTAGTGCATAAGCCACGTCTGTTAATATATTACGATTTCTAAAGAATCTTACAGGAGCTACCAAAAGACAACAAGATACCCTTTTGATAGCCCAGTTCATTTATTTCTGGTTAAGCTCATCAAGTCGTAATGCAATATCTTGAATCGCTAGTAAATTTTGCTGGTTATTTTGTAAATCCCAAAGACGAATTTGTTGATCAGCATTAATGGTCAGAATAAAACGACAACCACTCTTAAGGGCATTTTGATGCTGTCGTTTAAGTTTGGTACCGCTACAATCAGTGAGGACACGTAAACCAGGCAAGTCTCGACGAAGCGCGCAAGCCAGCACTTGCACCTGTATGCCTCCATCCTCCAGCTCACTGGTAATCACAACATCAGGATGGAATTGCCACTGAGGATTCAGGCCGTCATAAACAGTCTGCAGCAGAAGCAACAATCGTTCGATACCTATGGCAAACCCACAGGCGGGCAATTTCTTACCATTAAATAACTCAGCCAGACCATCATAACGACCACCACCGCAGACTGTCCCCTGAGAACCTAAGTCATCGGTAATCCATTCAAAAACAGTGCGTGAATAATAATCCAACCCGCGCACCAGTCGTGGGTTAATGTGATAGGTTATATCGGCATTGTCGAGCAGAGTCCGCAACGTATTGAAATGCCGCTGTGAATCATCCTCCAAAAAATCCAGTAGGCGAGGTGCGTTCTCTATCATTTCTTGCATTTCAGGGTTTTTGCTATCAAGGATACGCAGAGGGTTTACGTCCAGGCGCTTGATGCTGTCTTCGTCCAACAAGTCTCTATGTTGAGTAAACCAACTCACCAGTTCCCTGCGATGTGCCTGGCGTTCTTCCGGCGTCCCTAATGAGTTAATTTCCAGCCGGACGTTCTGTGATATGCCTAAATCTTCAAATAGATCGCGCACCATAAAGATCAGTTCAGCATCAACATCGGCACCGGACATTCCGAAGGCTTCGACGCCAAACTGCGTGAACTGGCGTAACCGCCCTTTTTGCGGACGCTCGTAACGAAACATCGGTCCCTGATACCACAAACGCTGTGATTTGTTGTAACACATGTTATTTTCCAGGACCGCCCGCATACATCCGCTGGTTCCTTCCGGACGCAAGGTAATATGCTCGCCGCTTTTATCGGTAAAGTCGTACATTTCTTTTGAGACGATATCAGTCGCTTCACCCACCGCACGTTCAAAGAGCGCAACGGGCTCCAGGAGCGGCAGACGCATTTCCTGGTATCCATAACGAAACGCCATTTGATGAAATTTACGCTCCAGCCACTGCCACATCGGTGTTTCGTCAGGCAGCACATCGCGCATACCTCGTATGGCCTGAATTTTGCTCATGACAACTCCTTGCTTAATAAAGAAAAAGATTGTTCAGTCAAATTGTGCTGCGGGACACCCTTGTTCAGGCGATGGCGCCGGGCAACATAAAGAAGGTAAAGAGGGATGGTAATCATCTGTAAAATAATTCCCCATACCACGGTAGAGGCACTCTCTGTCATTAACGCCAGCGCAATAAAGCTCAACGCAACCAGACTAAGGCAGCAATAAGTCCAGAAACTGGCATCTCCTCCCCGGCGATGAACAACCATCATGACCGGCAGTGATACTGCAGCAAATGCATAGGGGAGTAAGCTGGCAGAGATGGCCAGGGTAATCACGCTCTGGAACTGGTTCTGCAGATTTGGCGACAATGTGAATAGCAGGAGTGCAGTCATCAGCGCTGCAGTAAAAACCAACCCACACCAGGGAACACCATGGCGGTTAGTACGGGCAAAAAAAGCAGGGAGCAAATTATCTTCCGCCGCAGCCCTGGGCACTTCCGTTTGCAGGATTTGCCAACCTGGCATCGCACCGAGGCAAGCGATAACAACCATGGCTGAAATAATCGCCCCAGCCGTACTGCCCCACATGGCTTTCGCGCTATCGGCAAAAGGAGAGGAGGAGTTCATCAGCACATCATGGGGGAGCAGCCCCATCATGACATTGGTTGAACTGGCATAACATAACCCAGCAAGCCCCAACCCTAACAAGGTGGCCAGCGGTATAGTGCGGCGAGGGTTTTTCACTTGGCTAAACGAGACAGATGCAGACTCAATCCCCAGAAAACCCCATAATGAGATGGTTGCCGCGTTAATGATTGCCTGATGATCACTGACGCCACTAAGATTCCAGGCTGCCTGATAACGAGCAACGTCAAAATGCCCCCAGCCCATGACGCCGATGCTGAGGATCACCAGCACCATGCAACTGCCCGTAAACAATTGCATATAACCAACCCGCTTCGCGCCACGTAATCCCCAAAGAACAGAGCACCAAAGCAGCACAATGCATGCCGTCGTGCCATAAAATGGGTTGTGTAATACCGGGAAGAAGAAAGAGAGATATCCCACGCCGGCTAACAGCAGCGCGCAGTTGCCAATCCACGTTGACAACCAATAGAACAATGTCATTTGTAGGCCGATAAAGGGGCCAAAGCTGGCAGTAATACTGGCTATGATGCCGCCATTGCGCGGAAATAACTCACTCATTTTGCAAAAAATGAGCGCCAGGGCAGCAATCGCTAAAAACGCGAGCCCCCACCCCCAGACAGAGATTGAACCTATTCTCGCGAGCGTGGCAGGCAGCATAAACACACCGCTACCCATCATATTTGATGCTGTCATCATGGTCAGCGCAAGCAGGCCCATTTGGTTTGTCTTCGCGCAACATTTATCCATGCCAGTCCTCATTTAATAGATCATAGTGAGATGAACGGGACTTCCCCCGCGCATGTCATGGGCCAAAGTTTGTCGTTACAACCCATCGGTAAAGCGGTAATCTCGTTGCAGGCTCTGTAAGAACAGAGCCTGATAGACGCAACCGATAATGATTGGTCTCGGCATCGGTTGCGCCCCCCTGAGGGCAGTGATGATTATCACTGCCCTTTCTTTATGCGGCCTGCTGGTTCAGGTCGGCGATCACATCGTCAATCAGCTCATCAATCTTGCTGGAGTCAAGGTGGTGTGCAGTGGTAATCAGGTGAGCGATGTCACCGGAGGTGGCCAGACAGTGCTTCTTCCAGACGGCTTCTGACGGGCAAGGGAAAACCACGGTAATAGAGTTTTTATTGCGCCAGGCATCAATACCCGCAGCCTGTAAGCGATCGACTGCGTACTGCGCCATATTCAGGCTATGTTCAATGCGGCGTTGCCAGTCGCTCCAGGAATGGCTGCGAATAGCTTCCCACATCATTAGCGGTGTATGGCCGTTACGAGAACCAGAAATGGTTTTATCGTGTGCTGAGATGTAATCAATTTCGACAGAAATCCGATCAACGTTTTTCCTTTTCGCTACCACAATGCCGCAGGGAATAGGCGAACCAATCATTTTGTGGCCGGAAACACCGATAGAATCAATACCATCAGCGAAGTTAAAAGGTTGGGGATCGTTCACAAACGGCAAAATCATACCGCTCAGCGCAGCATCAGCGTGTAGATAATAATCGTCACGTTTGATACCCAATTGACCAATCCGTTGTTGGATCTCAGCAATATTATCAATAGCGCCACGAACGGTTGTGCCGATATTTGCAAAAATAATCGGATGTTCTTCGTTGTCGCGTTGAATTTTACGAATCAAGTCATCATAGTCCATCTCGCCATTCGGTTGTGATTCCACCAGACTTGATTTAATGCGCAACAACTTAACAATTTTCGCAACGGAATAATGAGTATCTTTCGAGTAATAAAGCGTACCTTCTGGAAACAGTTCACGCCCCAGATAGCAGCCAAACATATTACCTTCAGTCCCCCCATTGGTAACATACCCCCAGCTTTCTTCAAATGGGATTTTGAAAATCCTGGCGAAATACTCCATTACTTCTTTTTCAAAATCAAACGAGTTCAGTAAATAATTACAATACTCCCCCCAGTCACCACAGTTATTTATGGAGAAACGCATAAACCGTTCCAGTATCGTGTAATCGAAGTCGGCTGACTCTGGATAACCTATATTAAAATACTGATTTTTTACGCAATATGACCAAAAAGCATCGAGCTTATTCTGATCGACAATAGATAATGTCATTTTAAACTCCCGTGGATAAAACCAATACAGTTGGATACGTTTAGATACGTTTATCTAAATAAAGAATATCCTGACCTTTCTTACTACGTCCGGCGGCAACAAAAGAGAATAATGGAATGGTTACCATCATCATCAAGATGCCCCAGAATATGGAATCGCTGCCAGAACCAAGCAAAGCAAAAATGCAGTAAATCATGCCAATAACAACCAACGTGCAGTAGAACATAAACGATCTTCCACGATTGGCTTTCTTTGAGACAAGGATAATTGGAAGCGAAATCAGGGCATACATATATGGCAGAAGTGAAGCAAACACCGACATTAGGATTACGGCCTGGAATTGCTTCGCCAAATTCGGAGATGCCGTCAAAAGCAAGACAATACTCATTAATACACCGGTAAAAATGAGGCTTTTCATCGGGACATCTTGCTTGTTGGTTTCTTCAAAGAATTTCGGGAAAAGTCCTTGTTGAGCACCTGCGCGTGGGCCTTCTGACTGAAGTATCAGCCAACCTGAAATGGAACCAAAGCAGGCAATGATGCTCAGTGCGGAAGCAATGTTCCCTGCCGTATTACCGAACATATAGCGTGCGGCGTCAGCAAAAGGTGCGGCTGAATCTACCAGAACGTTATGTGGTACTAACCCCATAATAACGGTGCAGCTACCGACATAACATACGGAAGCGATTAATAATCCCATAACGGTAGCCCGAGGAACCGTACGTTCAGGATCTTCGACCTGGCCGGTAGAAACGACTGCAGATTCAATACCAAGGAAGCCCCATAGCGCAATCGACGCAGCAGAAATTATTGCTGAGGAATCACTATGACCCGTTCCATTATAAACTTCAGTATAGAGCGACGGGTTAAACCAGAACCACCCAATAAATCCTACGCCTAAAATTACAATTAACCCGCAGGTTGCGGTAAACGATTGTGCCCGCCCTGCAACTTTGGCACCAAAACTAGCAAGGAAAACAAATGCCCACAGAATAATAATTGCGGCAATACAACCGTAAGTTGGATTTTTAAGCTCTGGGAAAAAGAAACTGAGATAGCCGACACCTGCGACCAATAATGCAACGTTACCTACCCATGCGCTGATCCAATAGCACATTGTTGTCTGAAACCCAATGAATGGGCCAAAGGCATCACTGGCATAAGCAACGATACCGCCGGTACGAGGTGTAATTAGACTGGTTTTAGCAAAAACTAATGCAAGTGCAATAACGCCGATGATGGTAAATACCCATCCCCATATTGAGATGGAGCCTATTCCTGCGAGATTAGTTGGCAACATAAATACGCCAGACCCCATCATATTTGATGCGGTCACTAACGTTAGGGCAATGACTCCCATTTTATGAGCAGAGCCTGAGCTTACTGTTCCCATAATGGTTTCCTATTAATTTAAAATTTTGCAATAAGTGGAAATTCGTACTGAATTCGTGGGCCATTGTTATGAATAGAAATGTCCATTATTGTGACAACAATCAAAAATAATAATGAATCAATTTTTTTTGAGAGGTACTTCTGCTCATTTTTTAACCATTTTATTAGTAATTGACTCTGTCCCCTTTTATTCGACCTGAATAAAGCAAAGGCGACACTAAAATAATCAGGAAAAAAATCACGACGATCGTTTATTAATAATGTACTTTTTTGTTGATGGTGTTGTTTCAATGTTAACAATTATGAGTAATTTAAAGACACCTATTTATCACGCCAAAAACGGGCATTTCTGATATGGATAAAGTAGAAGGGTGTGATTCAAAAGAGGGAACATAATTTATGTTACAACGGATAGAACGATGACTTCCTGTGGGCTACGCCTCACAAAGCAAAAACCCCGCCGAAGCGGGGTTTTATAAAGAGTGAAGCTGACCGATAAGCCGGGTTCTGTCGTGGACAGTCATTCATCTAGGCCAGCAATCGCTCACTGGCTCAAGCAGCCTACCCGGGTTCAGTACGGGCCGTACCTTGTGAACCCCTATTTGGCCTTGCTCCGGGTGGAGTTTACCGTGCCACGGACTGTTACCAGCCGCGCGGTGCGCTCTTACCGCACCCTTTCACCCTTACCTGATCCCACTTACGTGGGCCATCGGCGGTTTGCTCTCTGTTGCACTGGTCGTGGGTTTCCCCCCCAGGCGTTACCTGGCACCCTGCCCTATGGAGCCCGGACTTTCCTCCCCTCCGCCCGTCTCCCCCGAAGAGGACGACGACGAAGCGGCGACTGTCTGGTCAGCTTCGGCGCGCAGTATAGAGGGTTCGTGCGCCTTTGTCACCCTGCACTACGCATTCCGATTGCCAGCGTGGCAGCGATATTCCTTGAAGCGCGGTAAATATTATCCGATGCCCCGCGGAAAGCGTCCTCCAGCGTGCCAATCCGGGTTAATACGCTAAACACCGCATCAATGCCATATTGATGTACCACGTCCACATCGCGTGTCAGGCTACCGGCAATACCAATTACGGGTTTGTGGTACTTCTTCGCCACATTTGCCACACCAATCGGCACTTTGCCATGCACACTCTGGCTGTCGATGCGTCCCTCACCGGTGACCACCAGCGTACAATCGTGAATATGTTCTTCCAGATTGAGCGCCTGAGTCACAATCTCGATACCACTGCGCAGCTCCGCGCCTAAAAAAGCCATTAACGCGGCCCCCATACCACCAGCAGCTCCTGCGCCAGGCACGTCTTTCACATCCACCCTGAGCGATTTTTTAATGATATCGGCATAGTGGGAGAGATTACGGTCCAGCTCAACAATGTGTTCCGCTGTCGCCCCTTTCTGCGGCCCAAAGATGCGGGATGCGCCAGTATCGCCCGTCAGAGGATTCGTCACATCACAGGCGACACGGATTGAACAGGTTTTTAAGCGCGGATCCAGCCCTGAAACATCGATGGCACTGAGACAATTCAGGCTGCCGCCGCCGTAACCGATTTCAGTACCGTTGGCATCACAGAGTTTTGCCCCCAGCGCCTGCACCATACCCGCACCGCCGTCATTGGTCGCGCTGCCGCCAATGCCGATAATGATACTTTTCGCGCCGCTTTCCAGCGCCTGCAAAATTAACTCTCCGGTACCACAAGATGTTGTCACTAATGGATTGCGTTTCTCAGGAGGAACCAACGCCAGGCCGCTGGCTGCCGCCATTTCAATAAACGCGGTTTTACCGTCACCGGACATGCCCCAGCAGGCATTCACTTTTTCGCCCAGAGGCCCCGTCACCAGGGCTGAACGTTCAGTCCCCTGCGTCGCGGCTATCATCGCTTTCACTGTCCCTTCACCGCCATCAGCAACCGGAACAGAAACATATTGCGCATCAGGAAAAACTTCCCGAAATCCTTTTTCTATTGCCTGAGCTACCTCGGAGGCAGACAGGCTTTCTTTATAAGAGTCTGGGGCAATTACGATTTTCATAGTTATGTAGCCTGACTGTGCCGCGCAAGGCAAGAAATACAGGGCGCGCATCCGCGCCCTTCTTGTTAGCGAGTGACTTCCACTTTCGCCAGTTTTTCGTAGTAACATGCCAACGCACTGTGGTCAGCCGTTCCCAGCCCGTCAGCGCGCAGCGCTTGCATCATTTCCATGACCGCAGCAGTCAGCGGTAGCTGTGCGCCTACGCCATGAGAAGTGTCCAGTGCGTTCGCCAGATCCTTAATATGCAGATCAATACGGAAGCCTGGCTTGAAGTTGCGGTCCATAACCATCGGCGCTTTCGCGTCCAGTACGGTACTTCCTGCCAGACCACCCCGGATCGCCTGATATACCAGATCCGGGTTCACGCCCGCTTTGGTCGCCAGGGTCAGCGCTTCAGACATTGCCGCAATATTCAGCGCCACAATAACCTGGTTCGCCAGCTTGGTGACGTTACCTGCACCAATTTCGCCGGTATGCACCACAGAGCCCGCCATCGCTTTCAGCAGATCGTAGTACTTGTCGAAAATCGCTTTATCGCCGCCAACCATCACCGACAATGTGCCATCAATGGCTTTCGGTTCACCGCCACTCACCGGTGCATCCAGCATATCCACGCCTTTCGCTTTCAGCGCGTCGCTGATTTCGCGGCTGGCTAATGGTGCGATGGAACTCATATCGATCAGTACGGTGCCCGGTTTCGCCCCTTCAATGATGCCACCTTCACCCAGCGCGACCTCTTTCACATGCGGGGAGTTCGGCAGCATGGTAATAATCACGTCGCACTGCTCGGCAATATCTTTCGCCGTGGCGGCGGTTTCTGCGCCTGCGGCGATGACTTCCGCAATCGCTTGTGGGTTACGGTCAGCAACCACCAGCGAGTAACCTGCCTTGAGGAGGTTTTTACTCATTGGTTTACCCATAATACCGAGGCCAATAAAACCAACTTTCATTGTCATATCTCTATCTCTCTCTACTGTCGATGGTGGTTATTTCTTAAAGGAGTCAGCCAGCTTCTGTGTGGCCGAGCGGAATACGCCAAGATCGCTGCCAACGGCAACAAACGTTGCCCCCCATTCCAGATAACGACGGGCATCCGCCTCTACCGGGGCCAGAATGCCGCTTGGTTTACCGTGTGCCTTTGCGCGGGCAAAGATGTGCTGGATTGCTTTCTGTACGTCAGGGTGGGAAGCATTCCCAAGATGACCTAATGCTGCAGCCAGATCGCTCGGGCCAACAAAAATACCGTCTACGCCGTCGGTCGCCGCGATGGCATCAACGTTATCAACACCCTGCTGGCTTTCGATCTGCACGATAATGGTGATGTTCTTATTCGACTGAGCAAAGTAGTCCGGCACGGTGCCGAACATATTGGCGCGGTGGGAAACGGATACACCACGAATCCCCTCCGGCGGATAACGGGTAGATGCTACGGCGTTTACCGCCTCTTCTTCGGTCTCAACAAACGGGATCAGGAAGTTATAAAACCCAATATCCAACAGACGCTTGATAATGACCGGCTCATTAGTCGGAACACGCACAACCGGTGCGCTGATGCTACCTTTCAGTGCCATCAGTTGCGGGATAAACGTCGAGATATCGTTCGGTGCATGCTCACCATCCAGCACCAGCCAGTCAAAGCCTGCCAGGCCTAATACCTCGGTACTGATTGGATTGGCCAGCGCGGACCAGCAGCCAATCTGCACCTGATGCGCCGCGAGGGCCGCTTTAAATTTGTTCGGGAATATCGTGTTATTCATCGCCTATACCTTTGTTTATTTCTGCAATTCCATACGTTTAATGTCACCGACAATAAACAGGTAGCAAACCATCGCCATCAGCGCCGAGCATCCTACAAACATCAGCGCAGCATTAAATGAGTGCAGCTCGCTCACCAGGTAACCAATCACCAGCGGGGTTACGATGGACGCGACGTTGCCAAATACGTTAAATACACCACCACACAGACCGACTATTTCTTTCGGTGCAGTATCGGAAATCACCGGCCAGCCCAGCGCGCCGAAGCCTTTTCCGAAAAACGCCAGCGCCATCAACGCCACCACCAGAGTGGTATTATCGGTGTAGTTACACAGAATGATGGTCGACGCGAGCAGCATCCCGAGCACAATTGGCAGCTTACGCGCCAGAGTAATACTGGAGCCGCGTTTAATCAGATAATCGGAGAACACCCCACCCAACACGCCACCGGCAAATCCGCACAGCGCAGGAATAGAAGCCACCAGACCAACCTTGAGGATCGACATGCCTTTTTCTTGCACCAGATAGATCGGGAACCAGGTCAGAAAGAACCAGGTGATGGTATTGATAAAATACTGTCCGAAGAACACACCCAACATCATGCGATTAGTCAGCAACTGCTTGATATAATGCAGCTTAGGACCACCAGATGCCGCATCGCCCGGCTTCTTGTGATCCATATCGACCACCGCGCCGTTGTCAGAGATAAACTTCAGTTCTTCTTGCGACATACGCGGATGCTCGGTCGGGTTATGGATCAATTTCACCCACAGCCCGGTCAGCACAAAGCCGATCGCCCCCATCACGGTAAAGACATGTTCCCAGCCCCAGGCAAAAGTTAACCACCCCAACAGCGGGGAAAATAACGCCAGGGAGAAGTACTGCGCGGAGTTAAAAATTGCCGATGCCGTGCCGCGCTCTTTCGTGGGGAACCAGGCGGCCACAATACGTGCGTTAGCCGGGAAAGACGGCGCTTCAGAGAAGCCCAGCATGAAACGCATGATGAACATTGAAATACCCGCCCAGGCCAGCGGAAACATATCCACGAATCCCTGCAGGAAGGTAAACAGCGACCAGAAAAACAGGCTGTAAGTGTAGACTTTCTTCGAGCCGAACTTGTCGAGCAGCCATCCGCCGGGGATTTGCATCAGCAAATAAGCCCAGCCAAAAGCCGAAAAAATGTAACCCATTGATATGGCGCTAAGCTGTAGCTCTTTCGCCACTTCCGTACCGGCAATAGACAACGTCGCACGGTCCGCATAGTTAACGGCCGTAACAATAAAGATTATCAGCAATATTAAATAACGAGTGTGCGTGCCTTTCTTTTTCTCTACAACCGTATCCAGTATCATACTATTTACCTCGGGTTACCTCAGGCACATGTCTTTTATTATTATTTGGCAGGCATTTTAATAATTAATTACCGCCAATAAAAATACGCAATAATTTATCAGGTGCTATGAAACCGTGATTTAGTATAATCAGCGTGACAAGGTTAATCATTGTGCAAATGCTCACTAAAGAAAAGTCATTAGAATATTCTCTTGGGCGGATGCACATAAGCATGGGCGCTAATGCACACATTTACGTATTGCCACCTCTGGCGGCGTGGTGTACCTGAGTTTAAGTGATCATGGTCACATTCTCAGGTTTAATCTCCTGACATTCTTATTTCACAATACCAAGTCTTTATTGCTTTTAATTAGATTAAACATATCAACACCCATACAATTATTATCACCACCTGGCTGGAGAATACTGGACAATGGCCGACATCGAAATTAGACAAGAATCGCCAACGGCGTTTTATATTAAAGTACACGACACAGATAATGTGGCGATTATTGTCAATGACAATGGTCTGAAAGCCGGGACACGTTTTCCGGATGGACTGACGCTGATAGAGCATATCCCCCAGGGCCATAAAGTGGCACTAACAGATATTCCTGCTCACGGCGAAATTGTCCGCTATGGTGAAGTAATAGGTTTCGCCGTTCGCGATATCCCACGCGGCAGCTGGATCGATGAATCTATGGTTGAACTGCCAAAAGCGCCGCCACTGGAAACATTGCCGCTGGCAACCAAAGTTCCGCAACCGCTGCCGCCGCTGGAGGGGTATACCTTCGAAGGATACCGCAATGCTGACGGCAGCGTCGGCACCAAGAATCTGCTCGGCATCTCCACCAGCGTGCACTGCGTGGCGGGCGTGGTGGATTATGTCGTGAAAATCATTGAGCGCGATCTGCTGCCCAACTATCCGAACGTCGACGGCGTGGTGGGGCTCAATCACTTGTACGGCTGCGGCGTGGCTATCAATGCCCCAGCCGCCATCGTGCCGATTCGTACAATCCACAATATTGCGCTGAACCCAAACTTCGGCGGTGAAGTAATGGTCATCGGCCTTGGCTGCGAAAAACTCCAGCCCGAGCGCCTGCTGGAAGGGACGCACGATGTGAATAGTATTCCGGTAGACAGCGCCAGTATCGTCAGTCTGCAGGATGAAAAACACGTTGGTTTTAAATCCATGGTAGAAGATATTTTGCAGGTAGCCGAGCGCCATCTGGCAAAGCTCAATCAGCGCCAGCGCGAAACCTGTCCGGCTTCTGAGCTGGTAGTCGGCATGCAATGCGGCGGAAGCGATGCGTTTTCTGGCGTAACGGCCAACCCGGCAGTCGGTTATGCCTCCGACCTGTTAGTTCGCTGCGGTGCGACCGTGATGTTCTCGGAAGTGACCGAAGTGCGAGATGCCATCCACCTTCTGACCCCGCGGGCAATTAACGAAGAGGTGGGCAAACGCCTGCTCGAAGAAATGGCCTGGTACGACAACTATCTCGATATGGGGAAAACGGACCGCAGCGCTAACCCCTCTCCGGGCAACAAGAAAGGCGGTCTGGCAAACGTGGTGGAAAAAGCGCTGGGCTCCATTGCCAAGTCTGGCAAGAGCGCGATTGTCGAAGTGTTGTCGCCGGGTCAGCGTCCAACCAGGCGTGGCCTGATTTACGCCGCAACTCCCGCCAGTGATTTTGTTTGCGGTACGCAGCAGGTTGCTTCCGGCATCACCGTACAGGTATTCACCACCGGTCGCGGTACGCCGTACGGTCTGATGGCCGTTCCGGTGATAAAAATGGCGACACGCACTGAACTGGCTAATCGTTGGTTTGATCTGATGGACATCAACGCAGGTACCATCGCGACCGGAGAAGAAACCATCGAAGAGGTAGGTTTGAAGCTATTCGAGTTCATTCTCGACGTGGCCAGCGGGCGTAAGAAAACCTTCTCGGATCAGTGGGGATTACATAACCAGCTGGCGGTATTTAACCCGGCACCGGTAACCTGATTTTTCACTGTTTTTTCTTCAGGAGCATGTCTACGGGCATGCTCTTTTTTTTGTCATAAACTTTCGCAACCCTCCCATTACTTTCGAAACTTTCATTTTTCAGATCAAAATCACAAAAAAACATTACGAAACCCTATACTTTATTTCGAAGAAAGAAATCGAAAGACTTCGGAGGAAGTATGTTTATCATTTCAAGCAAAACAATGCTGAAGAAGGCTCAACAAGAAGGTTACGCCGTCCCCGCGTTTAACATCCACAATCTCGAGACCTTACAGGTTGTCGTAGAAACGGCTGCCGAGCTACGTTCTCCGTTGATCGTCGCCGGAACGCCAGGTACTTTTAACTACGCTGGTGTCGGTAATATAGTCGCTATCGCCAGCGAGCTGGCCAGAAGCTGGAACCTCCCCCTGGCAATTCATCTCGATCACCATGAAAGCGTCAGCGATATTGAAGCAAAAGTCTCCTCAGGGATTCGCTCTGTCATGATCGACGGCTCCCATTTACCGTTTGCCGATAACATCGCGTTAGTCAAACGCGTGACGGATTACTGCCACCGCTATGACGCCAGCGTTGAAGCAGAACTGGGACGCCTGGGTGGGCAAGAAGATGACCTGATCGTTGATGGCAAGGATGCACTTTATACCCACCCTGAGCAGGCTCGAGAGTTCGTAGAAAAAACAGGTATCGACTCACTGGCAGTCGCCATTGGCACTGCCCACGGCTTGTACACCGCAGAGCCAAAACTGGACTTTGAACGGTTAGAAGAGATTCGTCAATGCGTTGATATTCCTTTGGTTTTACATGGCGCTTCCGGCCTGCCCCCTCAGGATATTAAACGCGCAATCGCCCTCGGGATCTGCAAAGTCAACGTCGCTACCGAACTCAAAATCGCCTTTGCTGACGCACTCAAAAACTACTTGAGCGCCCACACCGATGCGAACGATCCACGGCACTACATGGTGCCAGCAAAAGCGGCGATGAAAGAGGTGGTACGTAAAGTCATTGCCGACTGCGGCTGCGAAGGAAAGCTGTAAGTCCTTCATTAATTTGAATTGCACGGGTGCTGACAAAGGTTTGTTTTTAAAGCTGGATCACGAAAGATGCTTTTACCCTTTGCCTTCAATCCAAAAATATTATGAAGATAAACAAAAGATATCGGAGATAGAAGTGAAAGAAATAATCTCTCGTCATAAAGCGGGTGAACATTTGGGAATTTGTTCTGTTTGTTCAGCCCATCCGCTGGTGATTGAATCCGCATTACGTTTTGATCTCAATACAGACAGTAAAGTGCTGATCGAAGCGACATCAAATCAGGTCAATCAGTTTGGCGGCTATACCGGGATGAAGCCTGCCGATTTCCGTGACTTTGTGTATAACATTGCAGAACAAGTCGGTTTCCCTCGTGAAAGACTGATTCTCGGGGGCGATCACCTCGGTCCTAACTGCTGGCAAAATGAACCGGCAGCAGAGGCGATGGCGAAATCCGTAGATTTAATTAAAGCTTATGTCGCCGCTGGATTCAGTAAAATCCATCTTGATGCCTCTATGTCCTGTGCTGACGATCCCACACCGTTGGATCCGATGATTGTCGCCGAGCGCGCCGCTGTACTGTGCCAGGCCGCAGAAGCAACAGCCACTGAAGAACAGAAACGCCAACTAACTTACGTTATAGGGACAGAAGTTCCTGTACCTGGCGGAGAAGCCAGTACTATTGGTACCGTACATGTTACCCGCGAAGAAGATGCTGCCCGTACCCTGGAAACACACCAGGTCGCTTTTCGCGCATTAGGGCTTGAAGACGCATTAACCCGTGTGATCGCCATTGTCGTCCAGCCAGGCGTGGAGTTTGATCACACACAGATCATTCACTATCAACCACAAGCCGCAGAAGCGCTTTCTGCCTGGATCAAAGAGACGCCGATGGTCTACGAGGCGCACTCCACCGATTATCAAACCCGTCAAGCCTATCGTGACCTGGTACGTGACCACTATGCGATTCTGAAAGTAGGTCCCGCACTGACTTTCGCCCTTCGCGAAGCTATTTTTGCGCTGGCGCAAATGGAAAATGAGCTGATCTCTCCGGAACAACGTAGCCGGGTGCTGGAGGTGATTGATGAAGTCATGCTGAATGAGCCGGATTACTGGAAAAAATACTATCGCCCAACCTGGAGCCAGGCGATGGTCGATATTCACTTCAGCTTGTCTGACCGTATTCGCTACTACTGGCCTCATCCGCGCATTCGTCAAAGCGTGGAAAAGTTAATTGCCAACCTGAACGGTGTGGCATTACCGCTGGGGCTAATTAGCCAGTTTATGCCCGTGCAGTTTGAGCGCCTGTCAGAAGGTACGCTCACGGCTACACCCCATAATCTGATTATCGACAAAATCCAGGACGTTCTGCGTGCCTATCGCTTTGGCTGCGCACCAGTCATCGCCTGAAATCTGGAGAATATATGAGCCAACTCTTTGTCCGAACCGGAATAAACTTTAGCTCGTGTCAGCATGCGCTGGTACACATTGGGGAGGAGATGCTGGCCAAAGGGGTCGTGCATGAAAGCTACCCGCAGGCCTTAATTGAACGTGAAGCCACATTCCCAACCGGGATAGCGCTGGAACGTCACGCCGTTGCGATCCCGCACTGTGAAGCCATTCATGCAAAATCGCCAGCTATCTATCTGATTCGCCCAGAGACGCCTGTCAACTTTCAGCAGGCAGATGATGATGAAGAGATAGCGGTCTCTTTAATTATTACCTTAATCGTTGAGAACCCGACGGCTCAGCTAAAGCTGTTACGTCGCCTGTTCAGTGAGCTGCAAAACCCGAACACCATTGAAGCATTATTGAATGCGCCAGATGCTGAACTGGCAATGATCTTTCGGGAAAAAATCCTTGAGCCTGAGTCTTGCGCGCAGGCTTGATAACAAACTGATAATAAAAGGAATACCCTATGAAACGTAAAGTAATTGTGGCGTGTGGCGGTGCTGTAGCAACTTCAACAATGGCAGCAGAAGAAATTAAAGAACTGTGTGAAGCCAACAATATCCAACTCGACCTGGTTCAGTGCCGTGTAACGGAAATCGAAACCTATATGGATGGTGCAGATCTTATCTGTACTACCGCCCGTGTTGACCGTACTTTTGGTGATATACCTGTGGTCCACGGCATGCCTTTTGTTTCAGGCGTGGGTATCGAAGCATTGCAGCAAAAAATACTGACTATCCTCGTGGGGTGACGCCATGTTTAGCGAAATAATGCGTTATATCCTCGACTTAGGTCCGACTGTCATGCTGCCGCTCGTGATCATCATCTTCTCAAAACTATTGGGGATGAAGCTCGGGGATTGTTTTAAATCCGGTCTGCATATTGGGATTGGCTTCGTCGGTATCGGCCTGGTTATTGGCCTGATGCTGGATTCTATCGGGCCTGCCGCAAAAGCAATGGCGGAGCAGTTTCAAATCAATCTGCATGTCATTGATGTTGGCTGGCCGGGTTCATCACCGATGACATGGGCATCACAGATCGCCTTGATTGCTATCCCTGTCGCCATTGGGGTCAATATCCTGATGCTGGTCACCCGAATGACCCGGGTCGTCAATGTCGATATCTGGAACATCTGGCATATGACGTTCACTGGCGCAATGTTACATCTGGCGACGGGCTCATACTGGTTGGGCATCTTGGGCGTTGTCGTTCACGCCGCTTTTGTCTACAAACTTGGCGACTGGTTTGCGAAAGACACGCGCGACTTTTTCGGTCTCGAAGGCATTGCCATCCCACACGGCTCATCAGCCTATCTGGGGCCAATAGCGGTATTGGTTGATACGATCATTGAAAAAATCCCAGGTCTGAATCGCATTCATTTCAGTGCAGATGATGTACAGAAACGCTTCGGTCCTTTTGGTGAGCCAGTCACCGTCGGTTTTGTTATGGGCTTAGTGATCGGCTTGTTAGCCGGGTATGACATCAAAGCAGTATTACAACTGGCGGTAAAAACGGCTGCCGTTATGCTGCTCATGCCACGCGTCATTAAACCGATTATGGATGGCTTAACACCTATTGCAAAACATGCACGCAAACGTCTGCAGGCGAAATTTGGCGGTCAGGAGTTCTTAATTGGTCTTGATCCCGCATTGCTGCTCGGCCATACATCGGTGGTTTCCGCCAGCCTGATCTTTATTCCGCTGACCATTCTGATTGCCGTCCTGGTTCCAGGTAATCAGGTTCTGCCCTTCGGTGATCTTGCTACTATTGGGTTCTTCGTAGCAATGGCGGTAGCCGTTCATCAGGGGAACCTGTTCCGCACGCTGATCTCTGGTGTCATCATCATGGGCATCACCTTGTGGATCGCCACCCAGACTATCGGCTTACACACCCAGCTTGCCGCCAACGCCGGGGCACTGAAAGCAGGTGGAATGGTCGCCTCTCTGGACCAGGGGGGCTCGCCGATCACCTGGTTACTGATTCAGCTCTTTACCTGGCAAAACGTCGTGGCGTTTGCCGTGATTGCCGTCATTTACTTCGCCGGTGTGCTATTGACCTGGCGCCGGGCACGTCGTTTTGTCGCCGCCGAAAAAGCAGCCGCTATCTCAGAAAGCCAGCCCACATCTTAACTTCTGGGGAGCATTTGCTCCCCTTCACATTTCTGGAGACTCTTATGAAATCAGTGGTTATTCACGCTGAGGGAGACGTACGCGTTGAAGAACGTCCCATGCCCCAACTGCAAGCCGATAACGATGTATTGGTCAGGGTGGTTAGTTCAGGGCTTTGCGGTTCTGATATTCCGCGTATTTTTTCTCATGGTGCGCATTACTACCCAATAACGCTGGGTCATGAATTTAGCGGTTATGTTGAATCCTACGGCACCGGTGTGACTGATATGCAACCTGGCGACGCCGTTGCCTGTGTGCCGCTACTCCCCTGCTTCCACTGCCCTCAGTGTGAACGTGGTTACTTTTCGTTATGTAAGCAATATCAGTTTGTCGGTTCGCGTAGCGAAGGGGGCAATGCGGAATATGTGGTCGTAAAACGCGCCAATCTGTTCCGACTGCCATCAGATATGCCGATTGATGACGGGGCATTCATCGAACCCATTACCGTCGGTTTGCATGCCTTCCACCTGGCTCAGGGCTGCGAAGGTAAAAACGTGATTATCGTTGGCGCAGGGACTATCGGTTTGCTGGCGATGCAATGTGCCCGCGAACTCGGTGCAAAAAGTGTCACGGCAATTGATATCAACCCACAAAAATTGACGTTAGCGAAAGAGTTGGGAGCCACTCACGTATTTAATAGCCGGGAGATGAGTGCGGCGGAAATCTATTCCGCACTGGCAGATATGCAGTTCGATCAGTTGGTACTGGAGACAGCAGGAACACCACAAACCGTAGCCCTGTCTGTAGAAATTGCAGGCCCTCGCGCACAGGTGGCGTTAGTGGGTACATTGCACCAGGACCTGACGCTGACTTCCAGTGTATTTGGCCAAATACTGCGTAAGGAATTAACGATTCTCGGCAGTTGGATGAACTACTCCAGCCCATGGCCAGGAGAGGAGTGGGAAACCGCTGCACGCTTGCTGACCGAAAAACGTTTGCAACTGGAGCCGTTAATTGCCCATAGCGGCGACGCGGACAGTTTTGCCAAAGCGGTAACATCACTCAATGGCGCACCGATGCAGGGAAAAATTCTGCTCAAATTTGCCTGACCTCACGAGCCAGCAACCTGCGCTGGCTCACATTTCCTTTCGAAATTTAGCGTTCACCTTTCGCAATCCTTCGATTAAACTAGTGATAGTTAAATTATCAGGTAAATCAATATGAACTCATTTGAGAGAAGGAACAAAATTGTCGACCTGATTAATACGCAAGGCAGCGTACTGGTAATGGACCTTTCGAATACCTTTGGTATTTCTGAAGTGACCATTCGCGCTGACCTGCGGTTATTAGAGGAGAAAGGTCTTGTCACCCGTTTTCACGGCGGAGCGGCAAAACCGGGAAGCCACCTGGCTGAAGGCGACAATCAGGAAGTGATATTGGAAGAGCGGTATCAACTTGCCAGCGATCCGAAAAAAAGGATCGCCCAAGCCGCAACCGCAATGGTCGAAGAAGGTATGACCGTCATTCTGGATAGTGGAAGCACCACCTTGCTTATCGCGGAGGCGTTAAACCGAAAAAGTAATATCACCGTTATTACCAATAGCCTACCCGCCGCATTCACGTTGTCGGAAAACAAAGACATTACGCTGGTCGTCTGCGGTGGAACAGTACGCCATAAAACCCATTCGATGCATGGCACCATAGCAGAGCGTTCTCTACAAGGGATCAGTGCTGACCTGATGTTCGTTGGTGCCGATGGGATTGATGCCACAAATGGTATTACGACATTTAACGAAGGCTACTCCATTAGCAGCGTCATGGCAGCTGCTGCGCATAAGGTCATCGCTGTGCTGGACGCGACAAAGTTCAATCGCCGTGGCTTTAATCAGGTATTGCCGATGGAGAAGATTAATTGCGTGATAACCGACGATAGCATCAGCAAGCAGGACAAATCAGCGCTCGCTAAAACAGGCGTTGAGTTACTGATCGTTTAGTTTTTTACCCGCCACATCCCGCCTTTCTTCGCGCCAACGCGTTGCAACTTTCCTTTTTGCTGCAACGCTTTCAGATATCGCTCAACGGTACGGGATGAGATTTCACACTCATCAGCGATACTTTTGGCAGATCTGCCCGGCTGATTCGACAAGATTTGTAGAATACGTTTTTCTATATCCAGTAAATCAGGCGACATTTCTTCCGACATTTCTTCCGACATTTCTTCCGACATCGTCGGTGCTTGCCCTAATCCCTCTTTCAAAGCAGAGATGATATTTCCCAAAATAAATTCTATGAATGGCGTACAACTACTTTGCCGATCGCATTGCCCTAATACCTGATAATACCGATCCTGCTGGTAATGGATCAGCGTTTCTACCGGCAGCCAAGCCAATTCGGCGCGCCACTCCCGCAGAATTAATGTTTGCCACAACCGCCCCATTCGCCCATTACCATCAGAAAAAGGATGAATAAATTCAAATTCATAGTGGAAAACAGCCCCAGCAATAAGAGGGTGATGTTCTGTCGTTTTTAACCAACCCAACAAGTCATTAACCAAGCGCGGAACTTGTGAGGCAGGAGGGGCCATATGGATAAGATGTTTTTCCCTGTAGACACCGACATTCCCAGAACGCAATTGGCCAGGATTGTCGACCAGTCCTAACATCAGGACCTGATGGGCCTGAAGGAGATCGGATAACCGTTCACTTTTCCACTCCGACATTTTTTCATAGGCCAGAATGGCATTTCTGACTTCCTGTATATCTTTAGCTGGCGCCAGAATTCGCTTACCTTCCATCAGAGCGGTGACCTGCTCTGTCGTCAACGAATTATGTTCAATCGCCAAAGAAGCCTGGATTGTACGAATGCGATTCTCTTTGCGTAAAAGAGGAGATGTTCTACCCACCATCGCCGCCCAATGCCCCATAAGCTCACCGATCTCAATCACCTGATTGAGTATCAATGGAGTGACAACGAATGGAGGCTGATATCCACCCACTTTTACTCTCCCTGCTGGTCCAGCGCATACTTATACAGCGCATTCTTTTTCACGCCGTGGATTTCTGCGGCCAGCGCAGCAGCCTTTTTCAGCGGCAATTCTGCCTGCAATAAGGCCAGCGTACGCAGCGCATCAGCCGGAAGGTCGTCTTCTTGTGCTTTATGCCCTTCGACAATCAACACCATTTCACCTTTACGGCGATTTTCGTCTTCTTTGACCCACGCCAGCAACTCACCTACTGGCGCACCATGAATGGTTTCCCAGGTTTTGGTCAGTTCACGCGCCAGCACGACATAACGAGATTCGCCCCAGACCGCTACCATATCTTCCAGGCTGTCCAGCAAGCGGTGAGTGGATTCATAAAAAATAAGCGTACGTGGTTCTGCTTCGATGGCTTTCATCGCATCACGACGCCCTTTAGATTTGGCTGGCAGGAAACCCTCATAGCAAAAACGATCTGATGGCAAACCTGCAGCACTCAACGCGGCAATCGCCGCACAAGGGCCTGGCAGAGGTACCACGCGGATCCCCGCTTCGCGACAGGTGCGCACCAGGTGATAACCAGGATCGTTAATCAACGGTGTTCCGGCATCGGAAACCAGCGCAATGTTTTGCCCTTCTTTCAGTTTCAATACCAGCGTTTCGGCTTTTTGCTGCTCATTATGGTCATGCAACGCAAACAAACGGGCGTTTATCGCGAAGTGTTGCAACAACAATCCTGTATGGCGGGTATCTTCAGCGGCAATTAAATCAACGGCTTGTAAAACTTCGAGCGCTCGTTGGGTAATATCAGCCAAATTTCCGATAGGAGTAGGTACAATAAAGAGTTGGCCTTGAGAATTATCCGCCGATTCGTGTTGTTTCATTGTGTCGTCCGTATTGCCGATTTAATATTGAGCATTGCGTAAAAAATATCACTGGATACAGTATGGTACCCTCAACATTTTCTCGTTTGAAAGCTGCACGCGCGCTGCCTGTCATTCTGGCAGCATTGATTTTCGCAGGCTGTGGCACCCAGGCGCCAGACCAGAGTGCTGCCCATATGCAGGGCACAGCACAGGCTGATTCCGGCTTTTATCTGCAGCAAATGCAGCAAAGCTCAGATGATAGCAAGACCAACTGGCAATTACTCGCCATTCGTGCACTGCTGAAAGAAGGCAAGAGCCAGCAGGCGGTCGAGTTGTTCAACCAGTTGCCGCAGCAACTGAACGATACCCAGCGTCTTGAACAGTCGCTGCTGGCTGTCGAAATCAAACTTGCGCAGAAAGATATCGCTGGCGCACAGGCTCTACTGGGCCAGTTAAAACCAGCCGATTTCTCGCAAAACCAGCAAGCACGTTACTGGCAGGCGCAAATTGACGCCAACCAGGGACGCCCGTCGCTCACGCTGCTACGCGCGCTGATCGCGCAGGAACCGCTGTTGACCGCCAACGATAAGCAGAAAAATATTGATGCAACCTGGCAGGCCCTGTCGTCAATGACGCCAGAACAAGCGCAAACGCTGGTCATCAACGCTGATGAAAACGTTCTACAAGGCTGGCTGGATCTCCAGCGCGTCTGGTTCGATAACCGTAACGATCCAAACATGATGAAAGCGGGTATTGCCGACTGGCAAAAACGTTACCCGCAAAATCCTGGGGCGAAACTGTTGCCTACGCAGCTCGTCAACGTCCAGAGCTTTAAGCCCGCCTCCACCAGCAAAATCGCACTGCTACTGCCTCTGAATGGCCAGGCCGCTGTTTTTGGGCGAACCATTCAGCAGGGCTTTGAAGCGGCAAAAAATATGGGTACTCAACCGGTCTCTGCACCTGTTGCCGCCGCACCTGCAGCTAACACTGGTGCTGATGCAACAACGGCACAACCACAGACGACTAACGGCGTCGCCAGTCCCGCTCAGGCTTCTGTCAGCGATCTGACCAACGATACGCCAGTACAGCCAGCGGCCGCAGTGCCTCAGACTGCGCCAGTACAACCGGCAACGACGGCCAGCGCGCCGGCGAATCCGTCCGCAGAGCTGAAAATCTACGACACGTCATCACAGCCGCTGAATCAGATCCTGGCTCAGGTACAGCAGGATGGCGCCAGCATCGTTGTCGGCCCGCTGTTGAAGAACAATGTCGAAGAGCTGATGAAAAGCAATACACCGCTCAACGTACTGGCGCTAAACCAGCCAGAGTCGGTGAAGAATCTGGCGAATGTTTGCTACTTCGCACTATCACCAGAAGATGAAGCGCGCGATGCCGCACGCCACATCCGTGAACAAGGCAAGCAAGCACCACTGCTGTTAATCCCGCGTAGCGCGTTAGGCGATCGTGTTGCCAATGCCTTTGCGCAGGAATGGCAAAAACTGGGTGGTGGTACAGTGCTGCAGCAGAAGTTCGGGTCGACCGCTGAGCTTAAAATGGGTGTCAACGGCGGGTCGGGGATTTCCCTGACGGGTAGCCCGGTAGCATCCTCTGTACCTGCGCAACCTGGCGTGACGATTGGCGGTCTGACGATACCGGCAGCACCTACCGATGCCCAAATCACTGGCGGCAGCGGTCGTGTTGATGCCGTGTATATTCTGGCAACGCCGGAAGAAATTGCGTTTATTAAACCGATGATCGCCATGCGTAACGGCAGCCAGAGCGGTGCGACGCTGTACGCCAGCTCCCGCAGCGCGCAGGGTACCGCTGGTCCTGATTTCCGTCTGGAGATGGAAGGTCTGCAGTACAGCGAAATTCCCATGCTGGCGGGCGGCAACGAGCCGCTCATGCAGCAAGCGCTGAGTGCAGTACGCAATGACTACTCGCTTGCGCGCATGTATGCAATGGGTGTTGATGCCTGGTCGCTCGCTAATCATTTCTCGCAAATGCGTCAGGTGCAGGGCTTCGAAATTAACGGCAACACCGGCGCGTTGACCGCAACGCAGGATTGCGTGATTAACAGGAAGTTATCATGGCTCAAATACCAGCAAGGACAGGTCGTCCCCGCCAGTTAACGAGCAAACAGACCGGTGATTCGTGGGAAACGACTGCGCGTCACTGGCTGGAAAGCAAAGGACTGCGTTTTCTCGCCGCCAACGTACGTGAACGTGGCGGCGAAATCGACCTGATAATGCGTGAAGGCAGGACCACCGTCTTTGTCGAGGTCCGCTACCGGCGCTCCGCCCAATTTGGTGGCGCGGCGGCGAGTGTGACCCGGAGCAAACAACACAAATTATTACAGACCGCCCGCTTGTGGCTTGCGCGCCACAATGGGAGTTTTGATACTGTGGATTGCCGGTTCGATGTGTTAGCCTTCACCGGAAATGATGTTGAGTGGTTTAAGAACGCGTTCAACGACCGCTCATATAGTTGAATCAGAACCTGCCCATCAGGCAAATAAAATAACCTGACGTGCCTGGTACTTAAGGATTAGCGTGTTAGACAGAATCAAAGTCTGCTTTACAGAAAGCATTCAAACTCAGATAGCTGCGGCTGAAGCACTCCCGGATGCGATCTCCCGTGCAGCCATGACGCTGGTTCAGTCCCTGCTCAATGGCAACAAAATTCTCTGTTGTGGTAATGGGACATCCGCTGCCAACGCACAGCATTTTGCTGCCAGCATGATCAACCGTTTTGAAACAGAGCGACCCAGTTTACCTGCGATTGCACTAAATACTGATAATGTGGTCTTAACTGCGATTGCCAACGATCGCCTGCACGACGAAGTTTATGCAAAACAAGTCCGTGCGCTGGGACATGCAGGTGATGTTCTGTTGGCAATTTCTACGCGTGGTAATAGCCGCGATATCGTAAAAGCCGTTGAAGCAGCCGTTACGCGCGACATGACGATCGTTGCGTTGACCGGTTATGACGGAGGGGAACTGGCCGGATTGTTGGGGCCACAGGACGTTGAAATCCGCATCCCTTCACACCACAGCGCCCGCGTTCAGGAAATGCATATGCTGACGGTCAATTGCCTTTGCGATCTCATTGATAACACGCTTTTCCCTCACCAGGATGATTAAGGAGTACACATGAAGGCATTTTCGCCGCTCGCCGTCGTTCTCTCAGCGTTGCTGTTGCAAGGCTGTGTCGCTGCCGCCGTTGTCGGAACAGCAGCTGTCGGGACGAAAGCAGCAACGGATCCTCGCAGTGTCGGCACCCAGGTAGATGATGGGACCCTGGAATTACGCGTCAATACGGCGTTGTCGAAAGATGCCCAGATAAAGAAAGAAGCACGCATCAACGTGAGCGCATATCAGGGTAAAGTCCTGCTGGTCGGCCAGTCGCCGAATAGCGAACTTTCTGCACGAGCAAAACAAATTGCGATGGGTGTAGAGGGCACAACGGAGGTCTTTAATGAGATCCGTCAGGGCCAACCTATCGGCCTGGGCGATGCGTCCAACGATACCTGGATCACCACCAAAGTGCGCTCTCAGCTCCTGACCAGCGATCAGGTGAAATCCTCCAACGTGAAAGTGACGACCGAAAATGGGGAAGTATTCCTGCTGGGCCTGGTCACTGAACGCGAAGCGAAGGCTGCGGCGGATATCGCCAGCCGGGTAAGCGGCGTGAAACGCGTCACTACCGCCTTTACCTTTATTAAGTAATACAGATGCCGGATAGCGACGCATAGGCGTCTTATCCGGCCTACAGGACGTAATCGTTTGTAGGTCGGATAAGCTCAGCCGACATCCGGCATGTTATTTCGCCCTTTCGCGTAGCTCGGAAGAGGTCAGGATCGAAACCCCTTCATGTTCAGGTGCCAGCGCCTCCATCAGCATGGCTTGCGCGACATCACGTGCCTTAATCGATTTCCAGTTTCCTGGCAGCAACCGGAACAACGGTGCCAAAAACATTTCATTTGCGCGTTGCTTCTCCCGTTCCCCCAGCAACATCGAAGGCCGGACAATCGTTAGCCGTGGCCATTTCTGAGCGATCAGCGCCTGCTCCATTTCCCCTTTCACCCGGTTATAAAAAAATGGCGAATGTGCATTGGCTCCCATCGAACTCACCACCAGCATATGCTGGGCACCAAGCCGGCGGCCCGTCAGAGCGGTGTCCACCACCAGCGTATAATCCGCGTGGATAAACGCCTCTTTGCTACCCGCTTCACGTTGGGTCGTACCCAGGCAGCAAAACACAATATCGACCGGGTCAGTAACTTGCGCCAGCGCATCGCTTAACTGTGGATCGTGAGGATTATAGACCCCGACCGTATCTGCCAATGGTCGTCGTGTCGGTGCGGTGATAGCGTGGATTCGGGGTTCATTCAGCAACATCCGCAGCAAATTTCCGCCCACCAGCCCTGTGGCACCTGTTATTAACACCTGGCTCATTGCTTTTCCATCCCCGCATCCTCAATCGATCTTCTAACTATAGATCACGCAGCCAGAGCATCTTCTTGCCAAAGCCCAGCGTATTGTCAGTGAACTTGATTTCATCCAGCCGAATCTCCCACACGGGCGCTGACAGCATCCTGGCGACAGGGAAACGATGGTTATACGCTTTACGCGCAGCTTCGCTCTCTTCTCCCTCCAGGCGGCGGATTTCCCCTTTAAACTGAACGCCGCGAATCAACGCGACCGTTTTAGGCTGACCGTTTACCGTTCCGGCGACGCACGCACGCGGGCCAGACATCTGTGCATGGCGGGTCTTCTCTTCGGTGAGCACATAGAACGCAACCTTTTGCGCATCAAACAGATAAAACGCATTGGCGCACCACAATTCACCGTCATGGTGTACACACCAGGTCACAACGTGCTGCTTTGCCAACCAACGAGTCACCGCAGTCAGTGTTTCCATTTCTGTTCTCTTTTATACTGTAGGACTGAAAATTATCATGTCGATGGTAACAATGACACCCTGGTATCTGTATCTGATCCGTACCGCAGACAATGCTCTGTACACCGGAATAACCACCGATGTACAACGCCGCTATCAGCAGCATCAGAGCGGAAAAGGTGCGAAAGCGCTACGCGGGAAGGGAGAGCTCACTCTGGCATTTGCGGCGCAAGTCGGCGATCGCTCGCTGGCCCTGCGCATAGAGTATCGGGTCAAGCAGCTTACAAAACGCCAGAAAGAGCGCCTTGTGGAAGGTGAAGGGTTTGAGACTCTGCTGAGCAGTCTGCAAACCCCCGACACTTAAAAGCGATTGAAATGGTCGTGATATTCCACCAGGCCAGATACGCCCTCCAGCGCATCTTCCGCCAGGCGATGCACCTGGAATGCACTTTCTGTACCCGGCCAGCGGCAACGCAGGTCGTGATGGGCCGCCAGTTCGAAGCCCAAGCGACTGTACAATGCCGGATCGCCCAGGGTGACCACCGCGGCGTAGCCAAACTCGTTAAGAGAATCCAGCCCTTCATAAACCAACTGACGCGCCAGGCCTTGCCCACGGTAATTTTCATCTACCGCTAACGGTGCCATGCCGACCCACTGCAGATCTTCACCCTGCACATCAACAGGGCTGAATGCGACGTAGCCCACTACCTGACCTTCATCATCGGTAGCAACCAGACCCAGCGTTAAGAAACCGTCTTCGCGCAGGTCGTGCACTAACTTCGCTTCCGCATCGCTTTCAAATGAACGACGCAGCAGCGCATCAATGCCTGGGGCATCAATGGGAATTTCAACTCGAATCAGCATGCTTCACCTACCGAGGTCTGTTTGGTTTCTGGCGACGTTTTCATACCCGCCTCAACAAAATCCGCCAACTGCAGCAGCATGACACGTAACGCTTTCGGCATCTGCTCCAGTTCGATGGCGTCCATCAGATTTTTAACATACAGCCCTAATTCTGTATCGCCTTCGATCACCAGGCGACGCTGGAAGAAAAGCGTATCTGGATCCTGCTTACGCGCCACGATCATCAGGAGATCGCTGGCATCGGCGCTAAAACTCACATCAGCATCTGCGCTCTCACTGACGATAAGCTTGTCGTTCTCTACTGAGGTATACCATCTGAGACCAATATCGCGCACATGAATGCTCAGCCAGCGGCCGTTGAGAAACTCCAGCTCCCCATCGGCCAGCGCCTGACTAAACTGCCAGCTCAGGACCTGTTCCAGAACCTGGCGCTTCAGCGCAAAGGGCGTCAGTTTAACCGGTACACTCATCAGAGAAGGACCTAAATGTACTAAGCGTGAACGCAGTTTATCCAACACGAGCTTTACTCCCTGTTTCAATAGTCCTGCTATTTTGCCATATCAAATAAACGACATAGCGGCATAAATCAACAATTCGATGCGAAATTGTTACCTCTTTATTGGTGTCACCAATACGACTTTAACTGCCTCAAATCAAAAATTGTCTCAGCAAGGTTAACTAAAATCCCTCTTCGTTAACATTTTTGCGTCCTCAGGCGCAACTTTCAGGATAAATTATGGAGCTGCTCTGCCCTGCCGGAAATCTCCCGGCGCTTAAGGCGGCCATCGAGAACGGCGCTGATGCTGTCTACATCGGGCTGAAAGATGATACCAACGCCCGTCATTTCGCCGGCCTTAATTTTACCGAGAAAAAATTGCAGGAAGCGGTGAGTTTCGTTCATCAACATCGCCGTAAGCTGCACATTGCGATTAACACTTTTGCCCATCCGGATGGGTATGTACGCTGGCAACGTGCCGTGGATATGGCGGCACAACTGGGTGCGGATGCCCTGATCCTCGCCGATCTCGCCATGCTTGAGTATGCCGCAGAGCGCTATCCCCATATTGAGCGCCATGTCTCCGTTCAGGCATCTGCGACTAACGAAGAGGCAATTAATTTCTACCATCGCAACTTTGACGTTGCGCGGGTCGTACTGCCACGTGTGCTGTCGATTCATCAGGTGAAGCAATTAGCCCGCGTCACCCCAGTTCCGTTAGAGGTATTTGCCTTCGGTAGTCTGTGCATTATGGCGGAAGGTCGTTGTTACTTATCTTCTTATCTGACAGGGGAATCGCCAAACACCGTGGGCGCCTGCTCCCCTGCTCGCTTTGTGCGCTGGCAGCAGACCCCGCAGGGACTGGAGTCACGCTTAAACGAAGTACTGATCGACCGCTATCAGGACGGCGAAAACGCAGGTTACCCAACGCTGTGTAAAGGCCGCTATCTGGTCGATGGTGAACGCTACCATGCACTGGAAGAGCCAACCAGTCTGAACACACTGGAGCTGCTGCCCGACTTACTGGCCGCCAATATTGCGTCGGTCAAAATAGAGGGCCGTCAACGTAGCCCGGCCTATGTCAGCCAGGTCGCAAAAGTATGGCGTCAGGCGATCGACCGCTGCAAAGCCTCCCCGCAGAACTTCGTTCCACAGCCTGAATGGATGGAAACACTGGGCTCCATGTCCGAAGGCACGCAGACCACGCTTGGTGCGTATCACCGTAAATGGCAGTGAGAAAAGCAATGAAATATTCCTTAGGGCCCGTGCTTTACTACTGGCCGAAAGAGACGCTGGAAGATTTTTATCAGCAGGCCGCAACCAGCCAGGCCGACGTTATCTATCTGGGTGAAGCCGTGTGCAGCAAGCGCCGTGCTACTAAAGTGGGTGACTGGATAGATATGGCGAAATCACTCGCCGGCAGCGGCAAACAGGTGGTGCTATCTACACTGGCGCTGGTGCAGGCCTCCTCTGAACTGGGAGAACTGAAGCGCTATGTGGAAAACGGCGACTTCCTGGTGGAAGCCAGCGACCTCGGTGTGGTTAACATGTGCGCCGAGCGCAAACTACCGTTTGTCGCAGGACATGCGCTCAACTGCTACAACGCGGTCACGCTGCGTATGCTGCTTAAACAGGGCATGGTGCGCTGGTGTATGCCTGTTGAACTGTCCCGTGACTGGTTGGTAAATCTGCTCAATCAGTGCGAGGAACTGGGTATTCGCAATCAGTTTGAAACCGAAGTCCTCAGCTACGGGCATCTGCCGCTGGCGTACTCAGCCCGCTGCTTTACCGCGCGTTCCGAAGATCGGCCAAAAGACGAATGTGAAACCTGCTGCATCAAATACCCCAACGGGCGTGATGTTCTGTCGCAGGAAAATCAGCAGGTATTTGTCCTCAATGGGATCCAGACCATGAGCGGCTATGTCTACAATCTCGGCAACGAGCTAACATCAATGCAGGGGCTGGTTGATATTGTTCGTCTATCACCGTTGGGGACGGAAACAATCGCGGTGCTTGATGCTTTCCGCGCGAATGAAAACGGCAACGCCCCACTACCACTTGCCGCCCACAGCGACTGCAACGGTTACTGGAAGCGACTGGCAGGTCTGGAGCTGCAGGCCTAGCCGGATGGCGGCAAAAGTGCCTTATCCGGCCTACAAAATAGTGCTCCCGTAGGCCCGATAAGCGCAGCGCCATCGGGCATTTTATGTTCGGCGCGATCCGTATAAAGCTCACTTTGTTAACAACATTCACTAATCTTTAATGCAGTATTAAAAGATTAACCGGTAACAAAGTGAGCCGTTATGACTAACAAAACTATTCCGTTCTCGGTGCTGGATCTGGCGCCGATCCCTCAGGGTTCCTCCGCGCGAGAAGCCTTCTCCCATTCGCTCGAACTCGCACAGCTTGCTGAAAAACGCGGCTACCGCCGCTACTGGCTGGCAGAACATCACAACATGACCGGTATCGCCAGCGCCGCAACGTCAGTACTGATTGGCTATCTGGCTGCCCATACCACCACGCTACATCTGGGTTCTGGCGGCGTGATGCTACCCAACCATTCGCCGCTGGTGATCGCTGAGCAATTCGGCACGCTAAACACACTGTATCCGGGGCGGATTGATCTCGGGCTTGGCCGCGCGCCAGGGAGCGATCAACCCACAATGCGCGCCTTGCGTCGCCATATGAGCGGCGATGTCGACAACTTCCCACGTGATGTAGCAGAACTGGTGGACTGGTTTGACGCCCGCGATCCTAATCCTCACGTTCGCCCGGTTCCAGGCTACGGCGAGCAAATCCCGGTTTGGTTATTAGGTTCCAGCCTGTACAGCGCACAGCTGGCAGCACAGCTTGGCCTGCCATTTGCTTTCGCCTCGCATTTCGCACCAGATATGCTGCATCAGGCACTGCACTTGTACCGGACACAGTTCAAGCCTTCAGCACGCCTGGAAAAACCGTATGCAATGGTGTGTATCAATATCATTGCCGCTGACAGTAACCGCGATGCAGAGTTTCTTTTCACCTCAATGCAGCAGGCATTTGTGAAACTGCGCCGGGGCGAAACCGGCCAGTTACCGCCGCCGGTAGAGAATATGCATCAACTGTGGTCTGCTTCTGAACAGTACGGCGTTCAGCAGGCGCTGAGTATGTCGCTGGTCGGTGATAAAGCGAAAGTGCGGCACGGTCTCGACGCGATTTTGCGTGAAACCCAGGCCGATGAAATTATGGTTAACGGCCAGATCTTTGATCATCAGGCACGGCTGCATTCGTTTGATTTGGCGATGGATGTGAAGCAGGAATTGTTGGGGTAGTGCGTTGTTTTGCCCGGTGGCGCTTCGCTTACCGGGCCTACGGGATAAGTAGGCCGGATAAGGCGCAGCCGCCATCCGGCACAACAACATTACTGGTACACAGGCAACAGATTAAAGCTCGACAGAATGTGGATAACTGCGTTGCCGATACCGAATACCAGAATCAGCGCAATCATCGGCTTGCCGCCCCAGACACGGAATTTCGGGCTACCGAAACGCTCACGGGATTTACGTGCCAGCAACGCCGGGACAATTGCGGCCCAGATGGTTGCTGCGAGTCCTGCATAACCAATGGCGTACAGGAAACCGTTCGGCCACAGCAGGCCACTGACAATCGGCGGCAGGAAGGTCAGCAGCGCGGTTTTAAAACGTCCTATACCAGAGTCATCAAATTTGAACAGATCTGCCAGATAGTCGAACAGACCCAGCGTCACTCCGAGGAACGAACTCGCCACGGCAAAGTTGGAGAACACCACCAACAGCAGATCCAAACTACGGCTGTTCAGCACGCCGCTCAACGCCTGGACCAGCACATCAATATTACCGCCCTGCTGTGCAATACCGATAAACTCTGGGCGTGGGATATTGCCCATCGTCCCCAACAACCATACGGTATACAGCACCAGCGCCAGCAGCGTACCGTAGACCAGGCACTTAACGATGGTCTTCGGATCTTTACCGTAGTACTTCATCAGGCTCGGGACGTTACCGTGGTAGCCGAACGACGCCAGACAAAACGGCAGCGTCATCAACAGATACGGCGTATATGAAGCATTGCTCTCTGCCACGTTAAACAACGTGGTCGGCGTGACGTGCCCTAACAGGCTACCGAAAGTCAGGAAAAAGGTAATCACCTTCGCACCCAGCACAATCGCCGTCATGCGACTGACCGCTTTGGTGCTTAACCACACCACAAATGCTACCAGCAGAGCAAAGCCAAAACCTGCCGCACGCGCCGGAACGTTCAGCGACATCTCAGAGAAAGTGTGGTGCAGAATCGAACCACTCGCCGAGATATACGCGTAGGTCAGGATATAGAGAACGAAGGCGATCGAGATGCCGTTCACAACGTTCCAGCCTTTACCCAGCAGATCTTTGGTGATGGTATCGAAGCTCGAGCCAATGCGGTAATTGAGGTTAGCTTCGAGGATCATCAGCCCGGAGTGCAGCATGCAGAACCAGGTGAAGATCAGTGCCGCCATTGACCAGAAGAACCACGCCCCGGACATGACCACAGGCAGAGAAAACATCCCCGCGCCAATAATGGTGCCGCCGATGATCACCACGCCGCCAAGCAGCGAAGGTGATGTTTGGGTGGTGGTTAGTGTTGCCATTCAGCCATCTCTCCAGTCATTTGTATTGTGACTACATCTCAATGCGCTGCACTGTACCAGTACACGAGTACAAATGAAATAAAAAAAACCCCAATCATTTCGATCAGGGCTGTATATATTACTTTACGCTTTTATACTCGTCATACTTCAAGTTGCATGTACGTTGGCTACGTTCATTCACCCCAGTCACATAGTTTTCTATGCTCCTGGGAACTCACTCTCTTGCCGCCTTCCTGCAACTCGAATTATTTAGAGTATAAGCTAAGAAGCTTATGCGTCACCGCCGAAACGACGACGACCAGCGGAGTCATCACGGCGCGGAGCAGAAGAATCATCACGACGCGGGCCACGGTTGCCTTCACGACGTTCGCCGCTGAAACGACGACCATCGCCACGACCGCCTTCACGACGTTCGCCGCTAAAGCCACGACCTTCACCACGACCGCCTTCACGACGCTCACCGCTGAAACGACCACCGCCACGACGCTCACCACCGGTGTGCGGTACTGCATCGCCAACCAGCTGCATGTTCATCGGCTTGTTCAGGATGCGGGTACGAGTAAAGTGTTGCAGCACGTCACCCGGCATACCTTTCGGCAGTTCGATGGTGGAGTGGGAAGCAAACAGCTTGATGTTACCGATATAACGGCTGCTGATATCACCTTCGTTAGCAATCGCGCCAACGATATGACGAACTTCAACACCGTCATCACGACCCACTTCAATACGATACAGCTGCATATCGCCAACGTCACGACGTTCACGACGCGGACGGTCTTCACCACCACGGTCATTGCGGTCACGCGGGCCACGATCGTTGCGGTCGCGCGGACCACGGTCATCACGGTCGCGGAATTCGCGTTTCGGACGCATCGGCGCATCTGGCGGCAGGATCAGCGGACGTTCGCCCTGAGCCATTTTCAGCAGTGCTGCGGCCAGTGTTTCGATATCCAGCTCTTCTTCCGGCTGCATTTTCGCCAGCAGAGCGCGGTACTGATCCAGATCGCTGCTTTCCAGCTGCTGCTGTACTTTCGCGGCGAATTTTTCCAGACGGCGTTTGCCCAGCAGGTCTGCATTCGGCAGCTCGACTTCCGGAATGGTCAGCTTCATGGTGCGTTCGATGTTACGCAGCAGACGACGCTCGCGGTTCTCAACGAACAGCAGCGCACGGCCAGCACGACCCGCACGACCGGTACGACCGATACGGTGAACGTAAGACTCAGAGTCCATCGGGATGTCGTAGTTAACAACCAGGCTGATACGCTCAACGTCCAGGCCACGGGCCGCAACGTCGGTTGCAATCAGAATATCCAGACGACCATCTTTCAGACGCTCCAGAGTCTGCTCACGCAGGGACTGGTTCATGTCGCCGTTCAGTGCAGCGCTGCTATAACCGCTACGCTCCAGCGCTTCTGCCACTTCCAGGGTCGCATTTTTGGTACGAACGAAGATAATCGCCGCATCAAAGTCTTCTGCTTCCAGGAAACGCACCAGCGCTTCATTTTTACGCATGCCCCATACAGTCCAGTAGCTCTGGCTGATGTCAGGACGTGTAGTAACGCTGGACTGAATACGGACTTCCTGCGGCTCTTTCATAAAGCGGCGGGTAATACGACGAATCGCTTCCGGCATGGTAGCAGAGAACAGAGCAGTCTGATGACCTTCCGGGATCTGCGCCATAATCGTTTCGACGTCTTCGATGAAGCCCATACGCAGCATTTCATCAGCTTCGTCCAGTACCAGACCGCTCAGTTTGGAGAGGTCCAGAGTACCGCGCTTCAGGTGATCCAGCAGACGGCCCGGCGTACCGACGACGATCTGTGGTCCCTGACGCAGGGCACGTAATTGCACGTCATAACGCTGGCCGCCGTACAGGGCAACCACGTTCACGCCGCGCATGTGTTTAGAGAAATCCGTCATGGCTTCTGCAACCTGAACCGCCAGTTCGCGGGTCGGTGCCAGCACCAGAATCTGAGGTGCCTTCAGCTCAGGATCAAGATTGTTGAGCAGCGGTAAGGAGAACGCTGCAGTTTTGCCGCTACCTGTCTGGGCCATACCCAGAACATCGCGACCGCCCAGCAGATGCGGAATGCACTCTGCCTGGATTGGAGATGGTTTTTCGTAACCCAGATCGTTAAGGGCTTCAAGGATAGGAGCCTTCAGGCCCAGATCTGCAAAAGTGGTTTCGAATTCAGCCATGTAGTACGTGTGCCTCAAAATTAATGGCGGCCAGTCTACATAACTCATCATGAAATTGATCTGCAATTTTCATTGAAAAGTGTGAACCGGCTCAAAGTAGGTGTATTAACGAACAACAACGCCCTCACCCGTGAAGGTGATGGCAATCAAAAAGATTACGGGCTGATGTGTACGTCAGCTATTGCTGGTCCGATTCTGCCAGGTCATCTTGGTCCTGGCCCAGGAGCGATAATTCCAACAATGCGTATCGGTGCTCAACAAAGTTATGAACGTTGTTAGCCACCGCCAGTTTGAACAATGCCGTAGCGTTGTCCAAATCCCCCAGACTTAGGTAGTACTTACCTAAATAGAAGTTGGTTTCACTGAGATGCTCAGCGAGCGAGGTGTTATCCGTTGCGTCCGCCTTCAGGCGTTCCATCAGCGTTGCTTCGCTAATGTTGCCCAGGTAGAACTCGACAATGTTCCATCCCCATTGCTCTTTATCCGATTTTTCGAAACGTTGCTTTAACGCTTCTTTAGCCTGCTTCTCATCGAGCTTCTGCTCGGCGAGATAAAGCCACAGACTGCGGAAAGGATCATTGGGATCGTCTTGATAAAACGCCAGCAGATCATCTTGCGCTAACTTGTCACGACCGCCGTAATACAATGCGATACCGCGATTCAAGTGCGCGTAGTTGTAAGTTGGATCAAGCTCAAGTACAGAATCAAACGCTTCATAGGCAGCATCAAAATTGCCTGCCTGCGTTAAATATATACCTAAGTAATTGAATACTTCAGGCATATCTGGTCGGATAGCCAGCGCTTGTGAAAAATCATTTCGCGCCAGTGCCCTCAGACCGAGACTATCATACAACACTCCGCGCTCATATAAAAGCTGTGCGCGTTCGTCATCGGTTAAAGCCCGACTGGCAAGAATTTGTTCCATACGTGCCAGAATCACTTCCTGCTGCAAAGTCGGTTGCAGTGGTACTGCGAGGACTTCACTCTTACGCCAGGCGGAATTACTGCATCCAGCCAGCGTGAGTGCTGTCGCAACGAAACACCAGCGCAAAAAAGGCTTCATTTCCCACTCCCGAAGACAACGATTGAATGAACGTCCAGGTTCCCCGGTTGCTAACAAGGCATCCTGCCGGGTTAAAGGCCCTCCGCTCTCACGGAGGGCAATGGCAACCTTACTCGCCCTGGCTTGCCGGAGCTTCCGGTTCGCCTGCAGGCTGAGACTGCTCAGTTGCTTCTTTAATGCTCAGACGTACACGGCCCTGGCGATCAACTTCCAGAACTTTGACCGGTACTTCCTGGCCCATCTGCAGGTAATCAGTCACTTTCTCAACGCGCTTGTCAGCGATCTGAGAGATGTGCACCAGACCTTCTTTACCGCCACCGATGGCAACGAATGCGCCAAAGTCAACGATACGGGTCACTTTACCGTTGTAGATACGACCTACTTCGATTTCAGCGGTGATTTCTTCGATGCGACGAATAGCGTATTTCGCTTTCTCGCCGTCAGTCGCAGCAATCTTCACAGTACCATCATCTTCGATTTCAATGGTGGTGCCGGTTTCTTCGGTCAGGGCACGGATAACAGAACCGCCTTTACCGATAACGTCTTTGATCTTGTCCGGGCTGATCTTAATGGTATGGATACGCGGAGCAAATTCAGAGATATCGCCGCGCGGCGCGTTGATCGCCTGTTCCATCACACCCAGGATGTGCAGACGTGCACCTTTAGCCTGGTTCAAAGCGACCTGCATGATCTCTTTGGTGATACCTTCAATTTTGATATCCATCTGCAGTGCAGAGATACCGTCGCGGGAACCCGCCACTTTGAAGTCCATATCGCCGAGGTGGTCTTCGTCGCCCAGGATGTCAGACAGAACAACAAAGTTGTCGCCTTCCTTCACCAGGCCCATCGCGATACCCGCAACGGCTGCTTTGATCGGCACGCCTGCGTCCATCAGCGCCAGGGAAGCACCACATACGGAAGCCATGGAAGAAGAACCGTTAGATTCAGTAATTTCAGAAACGACACGAACGGTGTACGGGAATTTATCCAGTTCCGGCATCACTGCCAGTACGCCACGCTTCGCCAGACGGCCGTGACCAATTTCACGACGCTTCGGAGAACCGACCATACCGGTTTCACCAACACAGTACGGAGGGAAGTTGTAGTGGAACAGGAAGTTGTCGGTACGCTCGCCCATCAGTTCGTCGAGGTTCTGCGCATCACGGGTAGTACCCAGCGTTGCGGTAACCAGCGCCTGAGTTTCACCACGGGTGAACAGTGCGGAACCGTGAGTACGCGGCAGCACGCCAGTACGCACGTCCAGACCACGGATCATGTCTTTTTCGCGGCCATCGATACGCGGCTCGCCGGCCAGTACGCGGCTACGAACAACGTTTTTCTCGATAGCGTGCAGGATTTCACCCAGCTCGTTAGCGTCCAGGGTTTCATCTTCTGCAGTAAGCTGCGCGATGGTTTCAGATTTGATCACGTCAACCTGAGCATAACGCTCTTGTTTGTCAGTGATACGGTAAGCATCGCTCAGGCGCGCTTCTGCCAGTGCAGCAACGCGCGCGTTCAGCGCTTCGTTAACCGCTTCTGGCTGCCAGTCCCAACGTGGTTTGCCCGCTTCTTTAGCCAGCTCGTTGATGGCCTGGATAACAACCTGCTGCTGTTCGTGACCGAATACCACAGCACCCAGCATCTGGTCTTCACTCAGCAGTTCAGCTTCAGATTCAACCATCAGTACGGCAGCTTCGGTACCGGCAACAACCAGATCCAGTTTACTTTCTTTCAGCTCGTCCTGAGTCGGGTTCAGTACATACTGGTCATTGATATAACCAACACGCGCAGCACCAATCGGGCCGTTGAACGGAATACCAGACAGAGACAGCGCAGCGGATGCACCAATCATCGCCACGATATCCGGGTTAACCTGTGGGTTAACGGAAACGACGGTTGCGATAACCTGAACTTCGTTAACGAAGCCTTCCGGGAACAGCGGACGAACCGGGCGGTCAATCAGACGCGCGATCAGGGTTTCGCCTTCGCTTGGACGGCCTTCACGGCGGAAGAAGCTACCTGGGATACGACCAGCAGCGTAGGTACGCTCCTGATAGTTAACGGTCAGCGGGAAAAAGTCCTGGCCTGGTTTCGCTTTTTTCTGGCCAACAACGGTAACGAATACCGCAGTGTCATCCATGCTAACCATAACAGCGGCAGTCGCCTGACGCGCCATCATGCCGGTTTCCAGCGTAACGGTATGCTGACCGTACTGGAATTTACGAACGATCGGATTAAGCAAAATAATATCCTTTCTCTATTTTTTTGACGGCACATTTATGTGCCATCGTTAATACCCGATCTTCTGCGCATCCTCGCGACTAATGACAACCCTAACCCATGCGTATTGGGTAAAGCCTCTCATTAGCCGCGCGAACCTCTGCAACGGAAGATCATTCATAGCAACAATACATTAGTTTCCAGCGAATTGCTGCCATCTGCTGGAAAAAAGGGGCCATGAAGGCCCCCTCTTTCTGAAACTCGAAAGAATTAGCGACGCAGACCCAGACGCTCGATCAGCGCGGTGTAGCGTGCAACATCTTTACGTTTCAGGTAGTCGAGCAGTTTACGACGCTGAGAAACCATGCGCAGCAGACCACGACGGCTGTGGTGATCTTTTTTGTGCTCTGCAAAGTGGCCCTGCAGGTGGTTAATCTGTGCAGTCAACAGAGCAACCTGAACATCGGTAGAACCGGTGTCGTTTGCATCACGACCGAACTCAGAAACGATTTTAGCTGTAGCTTCAGTACTTAGAGACATTTTAAAACTCCAAAGTATTAAGAATGAAAGGATGCCGATCTCTAATTCAGCAATCCCAGTGTATACACTTTATCTTTCAAACTGACTCTGCGTTGGCTGCGTCCGCTCACTTCAGTCACCTACTTGAGTAAGCCCCTGAGGATTCCCAGACTTGCCGCCTTGATGCAGCTCGAATGATATTGTGTACACGCCGCGCGAACTGTTAAATAATTAACGCGACGTTAAGCGGCAGTATTCTACTCGCAGCGCCTTCTTATCGCAAGACAGAGAGCGCTATGCAGGATATTCAACCACCAGTCGACGGGGGGCAACCCGACCTTCGTCATCCATTTCCCCCATGCCGATAAATTTACTGTCATCGCCTTCTGTCACACGCACCAGCCCTTCCAGTGGAGTGCCTGTCGTACGAACCGGATTACCATTTTTAAAGTAAACCGACGATGTTAAAGGCAGATTAACCACTGGATAATCCGATGCAGGACTGTCCATTGGCATCAGCAATGGATCAAGCAACTGCGCTGACGGAATGTTCTGTTGTTCAGCTTGTTCTACCAGCTCACGCAAATGTTCCAGCGTGACCATACGGTCAACCGGGTATTTGCTGACCGTCAGACGGCGCAGATACGTTACGTGTGCACCGCATCCCAGCTTCTCACCCAGATCGTCAATAATAGTACGAATATAGGTGCCTTTGGAGCAGTGAACTTCCAGCTCCAGTTCATTCCCTTCGTGGCGAATAAACAGCAGTTCATAAACGGTAATTGGGCGCGCTTCACGCGGCACCTCGATGCCTTGACGAGCATATTCGTACAGCTTCTTGCCCTGATATTTCAGCGCCGAGTACATCGATGGAATTTGCTCGATATCCCCGCGGAAAGTTTCCAGCGCGCTCGCAAGCTGTTCCTCCGTAAAGGTCACCGGACGTTCCTGCACGATTTGTCCATCAGCATCAGAGGTATCCGTACGCTGACCCAGGCGGGCAATCACACGATAACGCTTGTCGGAATCCAGCAAATACTGTGAAAACTTAGTCGCTTCACCGAGGCAGATAGGCAGCATGCCTGTCGCCAGCGGATCCAACGCGCCAGTATGACCGGCACGGTTGGCATTGTAGATGCGCTTTACTTTTTGCAGTACGTCATTGCTGGACATGCCCTGAGGTTTGTCCAGCAGCAAAACACCATGAATGTCGCGACCACGACGACGAGGACGACTCATCAGTCCTCCTTGCTGTCGTCCGCTGGGTTCACACGACGTTCATCGTCATGCTTCACCACGCTGGTCACCAGGTTGGACATGCGCATCCCTTCGACCAGTGAGTTGTCGTAGAAGAAGGTCAGCTCAGGCACGATACGCAGGCGCATCGCTTTCCCCAGCAGAGAGCGGATGAAGCCAGAAGCTTCCTGCAGTGCCTTAATACCATTTTTCACGGCCGCTTCGTCCTGGTCGTTCAGGAACGTCACGAATACTTTGGCATAGGCCAGGTCACGGGACATCTCAACGCCCGATACGGTGGTCATCATGCCAACACGCGGGTCTTTGATTTCGCGTTGCAGGATAAGTGCGATTTCTTTCTGCATCTCCTGCGCGACACGCTGCGGGCGACCAAATTCTTTCGCCATAATAAATTCTCCAGACAAAAAAGGGGCATTCAGCCCCTTTTGAAAATAATTCGGTGATTAGGCTGTAGGCCTGATAAGCGTAGCGCCATCAGGCATTACATTGCCGGATGTCGGCGTAAACGCCTTATCCGGCCTACACCCGAACAACCTTAAGCAATTGTACGTTTGATCTCGATGATCTCGAACACTTCGATCATATCGCCAACGCGAACGTCATTGTAGTTCTTAACGCCGATACCACATTCCATACCGTTACGGACTTCGTTGACGTCATCTTTGAAGCGGCGCAGGGATTCCAGCTCACCTTCATAGATAACTACGTTGTCGCGCAGAACGCGGATTGGGTTGTGACGCTTAATCGTACCTTCGGTAACCATACAGCCTGCGATGGCACCGAATTTCGGTGATTTGAACACATCACGAACTTCAGCCAGACCGATGATCTGCTGTTTCAGTTCCGGAGACAGCATGCCGCTCATCGCCGCTTTCACTTCGTCGATCAGATGGTAGATGACGGAGTAGTAACGCAGATCCAGGCTTTCAGATTCGATCACTTTACGTGCAGAAGCATCAGCACGGACGTTGAAGCCAACCAGAATCGCGTTGGATGCCGCAGCCAGCGTCGCGTCGGTTTCGGTGATACCACCCACGCCAGAACCGATGATCTTCACTTTGACTTCGTCGGTAGACAGTTTCAGTAAAGAGTCGGAGATCGCTTCTACAGAACCCTGAACGTCAGCCTTCAGTACGATGTTCACTTCGTGAACTTCGCCTTCGGTCATGTTAGCGAACATGTTCTCGAGTTTAGATTTCTGCTGACGGGCCAGTTTAACTTCACGGAATTTGCCCTGACGATACAGCGCAACTTCACGTGCTTTCTTCTCGTCACGAACGACGGTCACTTCATCACCTGCAGCCGGAACACCGGACAGACCCAGGATTTCCACCGGAATGGACGGACCTGCTTCCAGCACTTCCTGGCCCAGTTCGTTACGCATCGCACGAACGCGACCGTATTCGAAGCCACACAGTACGATATCGCCTTTGTTCAGGGTACCCTCGCGAACCAGGACAGTAGCAACCGGACCACGTCCTTTATCCAGGAAGGATTCGATAACCGCACCGCTCGCCATACCTTTACGTACTGCTTTCAGTTCCAGTACTTCGGCCTGCAGCAGGATAGCATCCAGCAGCTCGTCGATACCGGTACCGGCTTTTGCAGAAACGTGAACGAACTGGCTCTCGCCGCCCCACTCTTCCGGCATGATGCCATACTGGGACAGTTCATTTTTAACGCGATCTGGGTCTGCTTCTGGTTTATCGATCTTGTTCACTGCAACCACTACTGGCACACCTGCCGCTTTCGCGTGCTGGATAGCTTCGATGGTCTGCGGCATCACGCCGTCGTCTGCAGCAACAACCAGAACAACGATATCCGTTGCCTGAGCACCACGAGCACGCATAGAGGTAAATGCGGCGTGCCCCGGGGTATCCAGGAAGGTGATCATACCGTTACCTGTTTCAACGTGATACGCACCGATGTGCTGAGTAATGCCGCCTGCTTCGCCTGAGGCCACTTTCGTAGAACGAATGTAATCCAGCAAAGACGTTTTACCGTGGTCAACGTGACCCATGATGGTCACTACCGGTGCACGCGGTTCAGCCGCCGCACCAGTGTCACGGTCGCTCATTACCGCTTCTTCCAGTTCGTTTTCACGACGCAGGATAACTTTGTGGCCCATCTCTTCGGCAACCAGCTGTGCAGTTTCCTGGTCGATAACCTGGTTGATGGTCGCCATGGCACCCAGTTTCATCATCGCTTTGATGACCTGAGAACCTTTAACTGCCATCTTGTTCGCCAGATCGCCAACGGTGATGGTTTCGCCGATCACAACGTCACGGTTAACGGCCTGAGCCGGCTTCTGGAAGCCCTGCTGCAGCGCGGAACCTTTACGCTGTTTACCGCCTTTGCCGCCACGAACCGCTGCACGCGCTTCTTCACGGTCAGCTTTAGATTCGGCGTGTTTATTGCCTTTCTTCGCCGGACGCGCAGCTTTCGCACTGCGAGTACGACCACGACCGCCTTCAACTTCACGATCGTTTTCGTCTTCTGCCTGGCGAGCGTGTTGAGAGGTGGTGACGTGATAATCGCTGGTATCTTCAACAGGTTCAGCGTTATTCACACCATTCTTCTCGTTTTCTTCTGCCATACGACGGGCTTCTTCAGCCACACGGCGCGCTTCTTCTTCAAGCTTGCGACGTGCTTCTTCTTCCGCTTTACGCTTCAGTTCTGCGGCTTCGTTTTCACGGCGGGCTTTTTCGGCCTGGGCGGTTTTTGTCATATCGTCGGTCTGTTGATTGCTCACTTTGTCTTTTTCCGCAGCTTCACGTTTCGCTTTATCAGCGGCTTCACGTTTAGCTTGTTCTGCGGCCTCACGTTCGGCTTTTTGTTGCGCCTCGCGTTTGGCAGCTTCTTCTGCCTCACGACGGGCTTGCTCTTCCGCTTCACGCTGCGCCTGCTCTTCCGCGGCAAGGCGTTCAGCCTCTTGCGGATCGCGTTTCACAAAGGTGCGTGTCTTGCGGACTTCGATTTGTACCGATTTACTTTTTCCACCGGTACCTGGAATATTGAGAGTACTGCGCGTTTTACGCTGCAATGTCAACTTATCCGGCGCTGAGCCATTTTCACGGTTCAGGTGCGCCAGCAAGGTTTGTTTCTCTTGTGCGGACACAGAGTCATCAGCAGACTTAGGGATACCTGCATCAGCAAATTGCTGTACCAGGCGCTCCACGGAAGTCTGTATCTCTGCAGCCAGCGTTTTTACGGTTACATCTGTCATACTGTTCCTTCCTGCTACAGTTTATTACGCTTCGTCGCCGAACCAGCAAATATTACGGGCAGCCATAATCAGCTCACCGGCTTTCTCGTCGGTCAACCCTTCGATATCAGCCAGATCATCAATGCCCTGTTCAGCGAGATCTTCCAGCGTACAAACACCACGGGCAGCCAGTTTGAAGGCCATATCACGATCCAATCCTTCCAGATTCAGCAGATCGTCAGCCGGTTTGTTATCACCGAGGCTTTCTTCCTGGGCCAGTGCCAGAGTGGTCAGTGCGTTTTTAGCACGCTCGCGCAGCGCTTCAACGGTCTGTTCATCGAGGCCGTCAATTTCCAGCAGTTCTTTCATTGGCACGTAGGCCAGTTCTTCCAGCGTCGCAAAACCTTCTTCCACCAGAACTGTCGCGAAATCTTCATCGATATCGAGATATTTGGTGAAGGTATCGATGGCCGCATGTGCTTCAGCCTGATGCTTAGCCTGCAGATCATCAACGGTCATGACGTTGAGTTCCCAACCGCTCAGTTGTGAAGCCAGGCGGACGTTCTGACCATTACGTCCAATCGCCTGAGCCAGGTTACCGGCTTCAACCGCAATATCCATGGTGTGTTTGTCTTCATCCACCACGATAGAAGCGACGTCTGCTGGCGCCATTGCGTTGATCACGAACTGCGCCGGGTTATCATCCCACAGGACAATATCAATACGCTCGCCGCCCAGTTCGGTAGAAACTGCCTGAACACGCGCACCGCGCATACCAACACAGGCACCGACCGGATCGATACGCTTGTCGTTGGTCTTAACGGCGATTTTCGCACGAGAACCCGGATCGCGAGCCGCCGCTTTAATTTCAATCACTTCTTCGCCAATTTCTGGCACTTCAATGCGGAACAGTTCGATCAGCATTTCCGGCTTGGAACGCGTCACAAACAGCTGCGCACCACGCGCTTCCGGGCGCACAGAGTACAGAACACCACGAATACGGTCGCCAGGACGGAAGTTTTCACGCGGCAGCATGTCTTCACGCAGGATCACAGCTTCAGCATTGCTGCCCAGATCCAGGGAAATGTTGTCACGGTTGACTTTCTTCACCACGCCAGTGACGATTTCGCCTTCGTGTTCACGGAATTGATCGACAACCATCGCACGTTCAGCTTCACGTACTTTCTGTACGATAACCTGTTTCGCGGTCTGAGTAGTGATACGGTCAAAGGTGACAGATTCGATCTGATCTTCAACGTATTCACCAACGTTCAGACTTTCGTCTTCAAAGCGCGCTGCTTCCAGCGTAATTTCTTTAGTTGGCTGAGTGACTTCTTCTACGATAACCCAACGACGGAAGGTATCGAAATCACCGCTTTTACGATCGATCTCTACGCGGACATCGATCTCTTGTTCATATTTTTTCTTTGTTGCTGTAGCCAGCGCACTTTCCAGCGCTTCAAAAATTTTCTCGCGTGGCAGCGCTTTCTCGTTGGATACGGCTTCAACAACAGCCAAAATTTCTTTGTTCATCGCGGGCTTTTCACCTCAATCCAGACTGTTAAAAGTGGGGAACCAGGTTCGCCTTCTGGATATTACTCAGCGCGAACACTTCATCTTTACCTTCGACTGTGACCGTGATCATCTCACCGTCCACCGCTTTGATAACGCCCTGCCATTTACGACGGTTTTGTACCGCCATACGAAGAACCAGCGTGACTTCTTCACCCAGGAAACGCACGTAGTGTTCAGCCGTGAACAGAGGACGGTCGAGACCCGGAGAGGAGACTTCCAGGTTGTAGGCAACAGTGATTGGGTCTTCGACATCCATCACCGCGCTTACCTGATGGCTCACATCAGCACAATCATCAACATTGATGCCATCTTCACTATCAATATAGATGCGCAGTGTGGATGTGCGACCGCGAATAAATTCGATGCCGACCAGCTCGTACCCCAAGGCTTCAACTGGCGCTGTAATCATCTCTGTTAATTTTTGCTCTAATGTGGACAAGCCCACCCCCAAGACATAAAAAAAGGGCCTAAAGCCCAGTTATTCTGTAGTCAGATAACAAAAAACCCCGATAAATCGGGGCTTTAGATAACTGAACCCTATAACCGCACCTGCGGTTCGGAGAACCTTCCGAAAGAATTTTTTTCAAATCCAGCTACGAAGGCCTAAGTCTTCACAGTATATTTGAAAAAGAACTCTAAGGGAAAGTGGTTGCGGGGGCCGGATTTGAACCGACGACCTTCGGGTTATGAGCCCGACGAGCTACCAGGCTGCTCCACCCCGCGCCTGAAACGTGGCAAATTTTACTCGTTTTGGGTAAAAAATGCAAATACTGCTGGGATTTGGTACCGAGGACGGGACGTAAAATCTGCGCACAGTATATTGATCCTCTATACGTTATGTCAACCTTGTTACTACTATGCAAATGAATGAATGCAAACCAGCACAAATACAACGGAAGACAAGAGAGATAAATCCGCCATCCACAGCGTTATTTAACGAAATTATCACTAAACTCTTCCTGTCATCCTTAAAAGATGATTAAATGAAAACTCATTTATTTTGCATAAAAATGCAATTAACATAAAAAGCCGACCTCTTCACCAGTCTATCAAGCAGGGTTTTATTTTATGACGACGATTCTCAAGCATCTCCCGGTAGGTCAACGTATTGGTATCGCTTTTTCCGGCGGCCTGGACACCAGTGCAGCACTGCTGTGGATGCGACAAAAAGGGGCTGTCCCATATGCATATACTGCGAATTTGGGTCAGCCGGATGAGGATGACTATGACGCTATTCCTCGCCGTGCAATGGAATATGGTGCTGAGAATGCTCGCCTGGTTGATTGCCGCAAGCAGTTGGTTGCCGAAGGGATCGCCGCTATTCAGTGTGGTGCGTTCCACAACACCACCGGCGGACTGACCTATTTCAATACCACCCCACTGGGCCGCGCAGTGACAGGCACTATGCTGGTTGCCGCCATGAAAGAAGATGGCGTAAACATTTGGGGTGACGGTAGTACCTATAAAGGTAACGATATTGAACGTTTCTATCGTTATGGCCTGTTAACCAACGCCGAATTGCAGATTTACAAACCCTGGCTGGATACCGATTTTATCGACGAACTCGGTGGTCGCCATGAGATGTCCGAATTTATGATCGCCTGCGGCTTCGACTACAAGATGTCTGTCGAAAAGGCGTATTCCACTGACTCCAATATGCTCGGCGCGACTCACGAAGCAAAAGATCTGGAATTCCTGAACTCCAGCGTCAAAATCGTCAACCCGATTATGGGTGTGAAGTTCTGGGATGAGAGCGTGAAGATCCCGGCTGAAGAAGTGACCGTACGTTTTGAACAGGGCCATCCGGTTGCGCTAAACGGTAAGACCTTCAGTGACGATGTTGAAATGATGCTGGAAGCCAACCGCATCGGCGGTCGTCACGGTCTGGGCATGAGCGATCAGATCGAAAACCGTATTATTGAAGCGAAAAGCCGTGGCATCTATGAAGCCCCAGGGATGGCGCTGCTGCACATCGCTTACGAACGTCTACTGACCGGTATTCATAATGAAGACACCATTGAGCAATATCACGCTCACGGTCGCCAGCTCGGTCGTCTGCTGTATCAGGGCCGCTGGTTCGACTCACAGGCGCTGATGCTGCGTGATGGTCTGCAACGTTGGGTAGCCAGCCAGATTACCGGCGAAGTCACGCTGGAACTGCGTCGCGGTAACGACTATTCAATCCTTAACACCGTGTCTGACAACCTGACCTACAAGCCAGAACGTTTGACCATGGAGAAAGGTGATTCCGTATTCTCGCCAGACGATCGTATCGGTCAGCTGACCATGCGTAACCTGGATATTACCGATACTCGTGAGAAGCTGTTCGGCTATGCGCAGTCTGGTCTGCTGACAGCCTCTTCCGCAACAGGTCTGCCACAGGTTGAGAATCTGGAAAACAAGGCGAAGTAAATATTCACCATCTTAAGGCCGCGAAAGCGGTCTTTTTTATGCGCAGAATATAGGGATGCTCTGTTGTCCCCGTAGGTCGGATAAGGTGTTTACACCGCCATCCGACATTATTACATCGCCTGATGGCACTACGCTTATCAGGCCTACGGAGCAGCCACAAATAACAGACGAAAAAAAAGACGCTTTGCAGCGTCTTTTCTTTGGAATATTGGTACTGAGGATGGGACTCGAACCCACAAGCCCGTTAGGGCACTACCACCTCAAGGTAGCGTGTCTACCAATTCCACCACCTCAGCACAGATACAACTATTAATGTGGGATATCGCTGGTCGGCTGAGCCGGAGCAGCTGGCTGAGTTTGCTCGGTTTTCGCCGGTGCACTCAGATTTTCCCACTCACTTCCTTTATTGGTCTTATTGCTGTTCATGTTACCCAGCACCAGACTGATAATGAAGAACAGAGTCCCTAACACAGCTGTCATACGGGTCATGAAGTTACCAGAACCACTTGAACCAAACAGTGTACCAGAAGCGCCTGCGCCAAAAGAGGCTCCCATATCAGCGCCTTTACCTTGCTGCAGCATGATCAAGCCAACAAGGCCAATTGCTACAATAAGGAAAACTACCAAAAGAGCTTCGTGCATAATCAACCTGTTCCTTGCGGAGTTGCCGCGTACCAATGCTTCGACCAATAAAGCGGGAATTTCAACTGTTTCCCACTGAAGCGGGTGTGAATACTAACCAAAGCGAATAACCTTCGCAAGGGCAATTTGTTAGCATTGTATCAAGTGCGGAAAAAATCGCCACATCAATCAAAAACGCAGCAACTTATCCCAGCATCGCTGCATTACTGACCGCTGATCGTCAAGGTTTGCCCAAACAACAATAGGGATTTCACAAATCAGATCCGAATTTTCTGGCCAACAGTGAATGATTTCCTGATTCACCAACTCCTCAGCCACCATTGATTCGGGTAACCATGCCATTCCCATATGGCGCAGTACCATTTCTCGTATTGTTTCGCTTAGCCCAGTCTCAAATACTTTTTTCAACCGTGGGCGCACTCGTTGTTCTGCCGGATCAATAATACGTCTGACAAAGGTGTAGTCGCTGTAGCATAGCCAGGGGATCGGGGTATGCGGATCATCCAGTCTGTCTGCGAGTTGCGCAGAAATCACCGGGATAAAACGCTCATATCGCCATAAAGAACGCTTCAGCCCTCCGGCAATCTCCAGCCCCGGTTGTGAAGAGGGTAAATCGTACGTCACCAGCATATCAATTTGCCGGTTTATCAGGGCATTAAAGTGATTATCAATCCCCTGAATGCTGGCATTTACCGTGAAGTTTAATTGCGGTTCACTCTGGCGCAGATAGTTGATCATATCAGGCAGGATATTGACTGACAGCGTATGCAGACTCACCATCACCAACGTATTATCCGTCGCTGGCATCATCGCACACAGGTCATGGCGCGCCTCCGTGAGTGTGCTGAGGACTTGCCGGGCATAAGGTTCAAAACGTTCGCCATAACAGGTTAGCGTAACGGGCGTCGTGGTGCGGTCAAACAACGGGACCCCCAACATCTCTTCCAGCGCCTTTATACGTCGGCTTAGCGCGGGCTGGGTGATATGCCGCTGTATCGCTGCCTGGGAGTAATTCCCATACTGACTCAACGCCAGAAAATCTTCTAACCACTTCGAATCCACGTCTCATTCCCCATCATGCCATAACCGTATCCACCGATAACAAATCGGCAATAGTCACAGTTATAGTAATGGCTTTAATGTGGACATCATAACAACAATATTCCGTTTCACCTGCCGACTCTCACCCTCGACGTTTGACAGGACCGATATGTTTACTTTACTGACCAATGCCCGCGTATTTTCCCCAGAGGATTTAGGCCTCTGCTCCCTGCTCATACATGCCGATCGCATTGTGGCTGTTGAAAAAGATATTGCACTCTTTGATGGCGTCAAAGAAGTCATCGATTGCCGCGGTAAGTGGGTAATTCCCGGAATTATCGATCAGCATGTCCATCTTACCGGCGGCGGCGGTGAAGCCGGCTTTGCCAGCCGGACGCCAGCCGTCAAACTGCGCGATCTGATTCAGGCCGGTATTACGACGGTCGTCGGCGTGCTGGGCACTGATGCGATATCCCGCTCCCCGAAAGATCTGTACGCCAAAATGCAGTCTCTCAACCTGGAGGGCCTGCGTGCGTATATGCATACCGGAGCCTACGCGGTACCCAGCCCGACAATTACACAATCTATTCGCGATGATATGGCATTTATCCCGGCAATCCTGGGTGTCAAAATCGCACTCGCCGATCACCGTGGCTCCTACCCCTCTTTCCAGGAGTTATTAAGAATAATCAGTGACATCCGCGTATCCTCACTTCTGGCCGGAAAAAAAGGGCTGCTGCACGTACACCTGGGCAATCTACCGGAAGGGATGTCACAGCTGATGGAACTGTGTGATGCCGGTATTCCGATTCACCACATTTCGCCGACGCATGTCGCGAGGACAGAAGCATTGTTCGAACAGGCTATCGCTTTCGCACATCGCGGTGGCCATATCGACGTAACGTCTGGCGGCAGCCGATTTATGCCCCAGGAACAAGCGATTCTCCACGCACTGGAATCACAGGTTCCTGCCGATCGCATCACCATTAGCTCTGATGGTAATGGCAGCGTGCCGCGCTTTAATGCGCAAGGCATCGTGGAAGGACTAAGTGCCGCGCCGGTAGCCGGCAACCTCAACCTGTTGCCTCGCCTGATTGATGTCGGTATTCCGGTGTCTCAGGCGATCGCGATGTTGACGGCGAACGTCGCACGCTCACTGGGTATTTCTGGCGGCGTACTTTGCGCAGGAGAACGAGCTGATATTTGCGTGCTCAATGACGACCTCTCACTGGCCCACTTGTTTGCCGCCGGAAAGCCGTTGCTGCGTGATGGTGAGTGTCTGGTCACCGGCAACTTTGAGTGAGGAGTTGAGAATGTCATTATTACTGGCGCTGGTCGCCATTATTTTTGCCGGGCGTCTGATCCTGAAAAAGTATCACCCTCAGTCGGTGTTGCTCTTAACCGGGATCGTACTCCTGCTTATCGCGCATTTTAGCGGGATGGCTACTCTCAGTAGCCTGGTAAAAAAAAGCACCGGATTTGGTCCCTTTGACGCCTTTGAGTTTATTCGCGATACCCTGAGCGTACGTCTTGGCGGTCTTGGACTACAAATCATGCTGATAGGTGGCTTTGCCACCTATATGTCGGCTATTGGCGCAAGTCAGGTGCTGGTGCGCGTCACATCCCGCCCCTTGCAACGTCTGAACTCCCCTTATCTACTGCTCGGGCTGGCCCTGCTGCTGGGCCAATTTCTGTCGCTGTTTATCAGTAGCGCCACCGGACTGGGTCTGCTTTTGATGGCAACACTTTACCCCCTGCTGACCCGTCTTGGCTGCAGCCGCGCCGCCGTCGCTGCGGTTATCGCCAGTACCTGTGCCGTTGAATTTGGCCCGGGCTCCGGGAACTCGGTTCTCGCCGCCAAAACGGCAGGTATCGAGGTAGTTAACTATTTTGTTCAGGATCAGTTACCGATTGTCGTTCCGGTTATTCTTTTCATCGCTCTGCTTCATATCGTTGTACAACGCTTTTTCGATCGCCGGGAGAGTGGTGACAATGCCGCGCAGCAAATGCAGACATTAACCTCAACCGAAGAAGCCGAAGCGCCGGTTGCCTGGCTGTTCCTGCCAATGTTACCGCTGGTTTTAATGCTGGCGTGCAGTGATTTGCTGTTCAGCTCACTCAAAATTACGCTGGATACCGCCGTACTGATAAGCCTGGCCATTACTCTGATATGCGAATATTGCCGCCATCGTAAAGCTCGCGAAGTGATGGCTGGCGTACAAAAAGTTTTCGACAGTATGGGCAGTGTGTTTGCCACGGTAGTCACGCTGATTATCGCCGGTGAAGTTTTCTCCGCCGGTCTGAAAGCGATTGGCGCGGTTGATGCGCTGCTGTCACTCTCAGGAGAATTTGGCCTCAGCGCAGCGTCCATAATCTTGCTGATGACGCTAATCACCTTTGCGATTTCAGCGTTAATGGGCTCTGGGAATGCAGCATTTTTCTCCTTCGCCCCGATGGTGCCGGATATCAGCCGCCATATTGGCAGCGACGTGGCGGTTATGATGCTGCCGATTCAGATCTCAGCGGGCATTGGACGGACGTTGTCGCCTATTGCCGGCGTGATTATCGCCATCGCCGGGATCGCAGGTGTATCACCGGTGGATATCGTTAAACGCACCGCAATTCCGATGCTGGGAGGATGGTTGCTGATGATTGCACTGACATTCGCCCGATCCGGGCACTTGTTGGCGGTTCTCCCGTGGCTGGCCGTCCTCGTCCTATTGATGATCAGTGGCTACTTCTGGCAGCGCCAACGTAAACAACCGCTTGCAGTACAGTAAAAAAAAGCCGGAGTCTCTCAGACTCCGGCTTTTGCACTTATGGATAGGGTTAAACGGCTTTCACTGCATCCGCAATGCGGTGCGCAAACTCCGTAACCTGTGCTTCGTCTTCACCTTCAACCATCACACGGATTAATGGCTCTGTGCCCGACTTACGCAGCAGTACGCGTCCACGGTTACCCAGTGCCGCTTCAACCTCTGCCATCACCGCTTTCACGCTTTCATGTTCCAGCGGATCGCCACTGCCTGCGGTGTAACGTACGTTAACCAGCAGTTGCGGGAACATTTTCATGCCGCTGCACAGATCGTGCAAACTCATATGGTTACGCACCATCGCTGCCAATACCTGCAGACCCGCCACAATACCGTCGCCCGTGGTCGTTTTATCCAGCAGGATCACATGACCTGAGTTTTCCGCACCAATACGCCAGCCTTTTTCCTGCATTTTTTCCAGCACATAACGGTCGCCTACTTTCGCACGGGCAAACGGAATGCCCAGTTGTTTCAGCGCCAGCTCCAGTCCCATGTTGCTCATCAGAGTACCCACCGCGCCACCGCGCAGTTGCCCCTGGCGCAGCGCTTCACGAGCGATGATGTACATGATCTGGTCGCCGTCGACTTTATTACCTTCGTGATCAACCATAATGACGCGGTCGCCGTCACCGTCCAGCGCAATCCCCAAATCGGCTTTTTCCGCGATGACGCGCGCCTGCAGCGCACGAACATCGGTCGCGCCGACTTCTTCATTGATGTTTACACCGTTTGGCTCACAGCCAATCGCAATGACGTTAGCACCCAGCTCGCGCAGTACATTTGGCGCAATGTGGTACGTTGCACCGTTAGCGCAGTCCACCACAATTTTAAGCTCGTTCAGGCTCAGTTCATTCGGGAATGTGCCTTTGCAGAACTCAATATAGCGCCCGGCAGCATCGACAATACGACTGGCTTTACCCAGCTCAGCCGAATCCACGCAGGTGATTGCTTTTTCCATCTCCGCTTCAATGGCTTCTTCAACTGCATCCGGCAGTTTGGTTCCGTCGATGGAGAAGAATTTAATCCCGTTGTCATAAAATGGGTTGTGCGAAGCGGAGATAACAATCCCGGCTTCAGCACGGAAAGCACGCGTCAGATAAGCGACGGCAGGTGTTGGCATGGGGCCTGTGAAAGAAGCTGACAACCCCGCGGCAGCCAAGCCCGCTTCCAGCGCAGATTCCAGCATATAGCCGGAAATACGTGTATCTTTACCGATAATGATTTTACGTGAACCATGACGTGCCAGCACTTTTCCTGCCGCCCAACCCAGCTTGAGCACAAAGTCAGGGGTGATTGGAGCGTCGCCTACACGACCACGAATCCCATCGGTGCCAAAATATTTACGATTACTCATAGCGTTTGTTTTCCTTTGCAGACAATGTGGCTTCCACCACACGCATCGCTTCTACGGTTTCTTTGACGTCATGGACACGAATAATCTGCGCCCCCTGCATTGCGGCAATGACCGCGCATGCAAGGCTGCCGCTCAAACGCTCAGATGGACCCACATTGAGCAATTGGCCAACCATTGATTTTCGTGACATCCCTACCAGCAGCGGCAGATTAAAATGATGAAATTCCGCCAGACGTGCCAGCAATGTGTAGTTGTGAGTAAGATTTTTACCGAATCCGAATCCTGGGTCGAGTAGCAATTTATCTTTTGTGATTCCGGCCCGTTCACAACGTGCTATTTGCTCAACAAAGTAACGATTTACCTCAGCAAACACATCCTCATACTTCGGCGCTTCCTGCATAGTTTTCGGCTGTCCCTGCATGTGCATCAGGCAAACCGGTAATCCAGTTTCAGCCGCAGCTTCCAGCGCGCCCGGCTCCGAGAGCGAACGTATATCGTTAATGATATGCGCCCCTACTCTGGCGCACTCACGAATGACCTCTGGTTTTGAGGTATCGACGGAAATCCATACTTCAAAACGTTGAGCAATTGCCTCAACAACCGGGATTACACGCTGCAGTTCTTCTTCCACGCTAACATCCGCCGCTCCCGGTCGCGTAGACTCACCACCCACATCAATGATAGTCGCCCCTGCGTTAATCATCAGATTTGCGTGTTTTACCGCCTCAACCAGGGAGTTGTGCGCTCCACCATCAGAAAAAGAGTCTGGTGTGACGTTTAAAATCCCCATGACGTGGGGATGGCTGAGATCCAGCGAAGATCCCTGAGCAAAGAGTTTCATAGTGTTATCCCTGGTAAAATCGTGAGTAAGCAGATAAGAAAAACCCCGGAGCAAGCCCCAGGGTTTTCAATTAAAACATGGTCATCAGATGACGATAACTTATTTGTCGCCTAACTGCTCTGACATGTTGCCCGGGTTCGGCGTACGCGGCTCTTCAGCCGGACGCGGAGCACTCGGGGTGCCATTGTTGCCAGAGTTGTTAGATGAACCAGACTCTTCCCAACCCGCTGGCGGACGTACATCGCGGCGAGCCATCAGATCATCAATCTGCGGTGCATCGATGGTCTCATATTTCATGAGCGCATCTTTCATCGAGTGCAGAATGTCCAGGTTGTCGTTCAACAGACGGCGAGCACGGTCATAGTTGCGTTCAATCAGCAATTTCACTTCCTGATCGATAATACGCGCGGTTTCATCGGACATATGTTTAGCTTTCGCCACAGAACGACCGAGGAACACTTCACCTTCTTCTTCCGCGTACAGCAACGGCCCCAGTTTGTCAGAGAAGCCCCACTGAGTGACCATGTTACGCGCCAGGTTCGTCGCGACTTTAATGTCGTTGGACGCACCGGTAGAAACATGTTCAGCACCGTAGATGATCTCTTCTGCCAGACGACCGCCGTACAGCGTGGAGATCTGACTTTCCAGTTTCTGACGACTGGCGCTAATTGCGTCGCCTTCAGGCAGGAAGAAGGTGACACCCAGCGCACGACCGCGCGGAATAATCGTCACTTTGTGCACCGGATCGTGCTCCGGTACCAGGCGACCGATAATCGCGTGGCCAGCTTCGTGGTACGCGGTGGATTCTTTCTGCGCTTCCGTCATCACCATGGAGCGACGTTCCGCACCCATCATGATTTTGTCTTTCGCTTTCTCGAACTCAACCATCGATACAACACGCTTGTTGCCACGCGCTGCAAACAGTGCCGCTTCGTTCACCAGGTTCGCCAGGTCCGCACCTGAGAAACCAGGCGTACCACGAGCAATGATTGCCGCATCGATATCCGGAGACAGCGGTACGCGACGCATATGCACTTTCAGAATCTGTTCACGACCGCGAACGTCCGGCAGACCAACAACAACCTGACGGTCAAAACGGCCTGGACGCAGCAGCGCAGGGTCAAGAACGTCAGGACGGTTAGTTGCCGCGATAACGATAATACCTTCGTTACCTTCGAAGCCGTCCATCTCAACCAGCATCTGGTTCAGCGTCTGTTCACGTTCATCGTGACCGCCACCCAGACCAGCGCCACGCTGGCGACCTACGGCGTCGATTTCATCGATGAAGATGATGCACGGTGCCGCTTTCTTGGCTTGTTCGAACATGTCACGCACACGAGATGCGCCCACACCGACGAACATTTCCACGAAATCAGAACCGGAAATTGTGAAGAATGGAACCTTCGCTTCACCTGCGATAGCTTTTGCCAGCAGGGTTTTACCTGTACCCGGAGGACCAACCATCAGGACGCCTTTCGGGATCTTACCGCCCAGTTTCTGGAAACGGCTCGGTTCGCGCAGGTATTCAACCAGTTCAGCGACCTCTTCTTTCGCTTCGTCACAACCCGCGACATCAGCAAAAGTGGTTTTGATCTGATCTTCGGTCAACATGCGCGCTTTGCTCTTACCGAACGACATGGCACCTTTGCCACCACCGCCCTGCATTTGACGCATAAAGAAGATCCAGACACCAATCAGCAGCAGCATTGGGAACCAGGAAATGAAGATAGAAGCCAGCAGGCTCGGCTCTTCAGGCGGCTCGCCAACAACCTTGACGTTTTTGGTCAGCAGGTTATCAAGCAGCTTCGGATCGTTAACCGGAATGTAGGTCGTGTAACGGTTACTATCTTTCTTGGTAACGTTAATCTCACGTCCGTTGATACGCGCTTCACGAACCTGGTCCTGATTGACCTCTTGCAGGAAGGTAGAGTAATCAACCTTACGGCCATTAGACTCGCTGGGCCCAAAGCTCTGGAATACTGACATCAGCACAACGGCAATGACCAGCCAGAGTATTAGGTTTTTCGCCATGTCACTCAAGGGATTAACCTCATATTACAACTGTGTTAAAAACAGCGTCAGGATACTCTATATCCAGTGTCTTTCAAACTTTCGTTTGAAATCTACCGGTTATGGTTTACGCCCGGTCGCTACAATGTACACTTCACGCGAACGGGCGCGAGAAGAGTCCGGCTTACGAACTTTGACCTTCGTAAACAGGGAGCGAATGTCTCTTAGATACTCATCGAAGCCTTCGCCCTGGAACACCTTCACTACAAAACTACCACCTGGTGCTAATACATCACGAGCCATTCCAAGTGCCAGTTCAACCAGATACATGGCCCGGGGAATATCCACCGCCGGTGTTCCACACATATTTGGCGCCATATCAGACATGACAACTTGTACTTTACTGTCACCTACACGCTCAAGTAACGCTTTCAGGACTAATTCATCACGAAAGTCGCCCTGAAGGAAGTCCACACCAACGATTGGATCCATAGGTAAAAGATCGCAAGCGATAATGCGGCCGCTGTTTCCGATCTGCGTAACCGCATATTGCGACCAGCCACCGGGTGCAGCGCCGAGGTCAACAATCGTCATCCCCGGTTTAAAAATTTTGTCACTTTGCTGTATTTCATCAAGTTTAAACCAGGCGCGGGAACGTAACCCCTTTTTCTGTGCCTGTTGAACATATTTATCGCTAAAGTGTTCCTGAAGCCAGCGACTCGAGCTGGCAGAACGCTTTTTACCTGTCATTTCACTTTCCCATCGGGCAGTTCATCGTAACCAATGGTGTAAATATCTACACAGCTATTTGGCGATATATGGGAGATGGCGGTAGAATGACCCGTTTTCAATCCCAACGTAAGCAAAAATATACGATGAATCTGAGTACTAAACAAAAACAGCACCTGAAAGGTCTGGCACATCCGCTCAAGCCTGTAGTTATGCTTGGCAATAATGGTTTGACCGAAGGGGTACTGGCCGAGATTGAACAAGCGTTAGAGCACCATGAGCTTATCAAGGTGAAAATCGCCTCGGAAGATCGCGATACTAAAACCTTGATCGTGGAAGCTATCGTACGCGAAACCGGCGCCTGTAATGTACAGGTCATCGGCAAAACGCTGGTACTGTATCGCCCGACTAAAGAACGTAAAATCTCGCTGCCACGCTAAGAATATCCCAAAGTTGAACACGAAGTTTGTGTAAAACGCGGGAATTTCCGCTAGCAGGAGAGCAAAATGCCACGCTCTCTTCGTTGATAAAAGGCCGCTATGCGGCCTTTTTCCTTTCTTTACAATACATCAACATCTTACAGATACACTAAATAATTCGAGCACAGCCAACGCGTATGCAACGTGAACCAGGATGTGTGTATTGGGAAATTCTTACAGGTATTCGACCTTCGTCACTTCATACTCAACTTCACCGCCCGGCGTTTTGATAACCACCACGTCATCCTGCTCTTTACCAATCAGGCCGCGAGCAATAGGTGAGTTCACCGAAATCAGGTTTTGTTTAAAATCGGCCTCATCATCGCCCACAATGCGCCAGGTCTGCTCTTCATCGTTATCAAGATTCAGAACGGTAACCGTCGCACCGAACACAACGCGGCCGTTATTTGGCATTTTAGTGACGTCAATAACCTGCGCGTTAGACAGTTTGGCTTCAATATCTTTAATGCGACCTTCGCAGAATCCCTGCTGTTCACGAGCCGCGTGATACTCCGCGTTCTCTTTCAGGTCACCGTGTTCACGCGCTTCCGCGATCGCGGCAATAATTTCAGGGCGACGCACAGATTTGAGAAAATCCAGTTCTTCGCGCAGTTTTTCAGCACCGCGTAAGGTCATCGGGATAGCTTGCATTTGTTATACCTCTTGAACATTCCTGTAGGGGGTGGTTGTCCTCACCCCGGCTGCTAAGCCCACCCTGGCATACGCCATGCCAGAGTCAGAAGCAAAAAAATACCGACCCGGGGCACGAGGTCCCAGGTCAGCTACAATTCTCTATTTGATGTTCATTTTACCCTGGAGTTCCCTATGGGTCATCGTTTACTTTTTAGGGCGTTGCGCCGTAGTATGACGGCCTGTTTCCAGGTTGTTAGCGCGAGATTATGCGATTTCCCAGATTTGCCATTGGATTAACTGCCAGTATAGCGTTCAGCGTTCAGGCTGCGAATGTCGACGAGTACATCAACCAGCTTCCTGCCGGGGCCAACCTCGCCCTTATGGTACAGAAGGTTGGCGCGCCTGCGCCCACGATTGATTACCATAGCCAGCAGATGGCGCTCCCAGCCAGTACCCAGAAAGTGATCACCGCTCTGGCGGCATTGATTCAACTCGGACCTGATTTCCGTTTCACCACGACGCTTGAGACAAAAGGCAACGTAGAAAATGGGATATTGAAAGGTGACTTAGTTGCGAGATTTGGTGCCGATCCGACGTTAAAACGTCAGGATATTCGCAATATGGTAGCAACTCTGAAAAAATCAGGGGTGACGCAAATTGCCGGAAATGTCCTGATAGACACCTCCATTTTTGCCAGCCATGATAAAGCGCCCGGCTGGCCCTGGAACGACATGACGCAATGTTTTAGCGCTCCGCCAGCAGCGGCGATTGTCGACCGAAATTGCTTCTCTGTATCGCTCTACAGCGCACAAAAAGCCAACGATTTGGCGTATATTCGCGTGGCCTCTTACTACCCGGTGACTATGTTCAGCCAGGTTCGCACCCTCGCACGTGGTTCTGCGGAAGCGCAATATTGTGAACTGGACGTGGTACCCGGTGATTTGAACCGCTTTACGCTGACCGGGTGTCTGCCGCAGCGCGCCGAACCGTTGCCACTGGCGTTTGCTATTCAGGACGGTGCCAGCTATGCCGGAGCCATTCTTAAAGATGAGCTAAAACAAGCGGGTATTACCTACAGCGGCACACTGCTGCGTCAGACTCAGGTCAACGAGCCGGGTACCGTCGTCGCCAGCAAACAATCAGCACCATTGCATGATCTGCTTAAGATTATGCTGAAAAAATCAGACAACATGATTGCCGACACCGTTTTTCGCATGATTGGCCATGCGCGATTTAACGTACCTGGCACCTGGCGGGCAGGTTCAGATGCCGTACGTCAGATCCTGCGTCAGCAGGCGGGCGTCGATATCGGCAACACGATTATTGCCGATGGCTCTGGCCTCTCTCGCCATAACCTGATTGCCCCCGCCACCATGATGCAGGTGCTGCAATACATCGCGCAGCATGACAATGAGCTCAACTTTATCACGATGCTGCCACTGGCTGGCCACGATGGCTCCCTGCAATACCGTGCAGGCCTGCATCAGGCTGGTGTTGATGGCAAGGTTTCCGCGAAAACAGGCTCACTGCAAGGGGTATATAACCTCGCGGGGTTCATCACCACCGCCAGCGGGCAACGCATGGCCTTCGTGCAGTACCTGTCTGGCTATGCGGTAGAGCCTGCAGACCAGCGCAACCGCCGTATTCCACTGGTACGCTTCGAGAGTCGGTTGTACAAAGATATATATCAGAATAACTGAGTGCATTATTGCCGGATGGCGACGCTAACGCGTCTTATCCGGCCTACAAAGAACATAACAAAACGGGCCGCAAATGCGGCCCGTTGGCTTTTGTAGGCCGGATAAGCGTAAGCGCCATCCGGCTACGAGATTAACGCTTGTAGATGAACTCAACGCCTTCTTCGTCGTCTTCGTCCCAATCGTCATCCCAGTCATCTTCCGCTTCGTCTTCGACTTCAGCGAGCTGCTGACGGTGATAATCATCCCACATGAACTCAACTTTCTCCGGCTGTTTCGCTTCTTCAGCCTGAACGATTGGGTTCTCAATGATAAAGGTCATCACATCCCAGCAAAGATCCTTCACACCCAGCTGGCTGGCGGCAGAGATCAGGTAATATTTACCTTCCCAGCCCAGCGCTTCAGCGATGGCTTTCGCTTTTTCTTCCGCTTCAGCTTTGTCCATCAAATCAATTTTGTTGAACACTAACCAGCGCGGTTTAGACGCCAGATCCTGACTGTATTTTTCCAGTTCGCCAATAATGATACGGGCGTTTTCTACCGGATCGGAACCGTCAATCGGATCGATATCAATGAGGTGCAGCAGTACGCGGCAACGTTCCAGATGCTTCAGGAAGCGAATACCGAGACCAGCGCCTTCAGCAGCGCCTTCAATCAGACCTGGGATGTCAGCAACCACGAAGCTCTTTTCGTTGTCCATACGCACAACGCCGAGGCTCGGTACCAGCGTGGTGAACGGATAATCCGCCACTTTCGGTTTCGCCGCAGATACCGCGCGGATAAACGTCGATTTACCGGCGTTTGGCATACCCAGCATACCGACATCGGCTAACAGCATCAGCTCCAGCATCAGGTCACGCTTATCGCCAGGTGTACCCATCGTTTTCTGACGCGGGGTACGGTTGACCGACGATTTAAAACGGGTGTTACCCAGGCCGTGCCAACCACCTTTAGCGACCATCAGACGCTGACCGTGTTTGGTCATGTCGCCCATCGTTTCGCCCGTACCCTGGTCGATGACGCGTGTCCCTACTGGCACTTTGATGGTAACGTCTTTACCACGCTTGCCGGTGCAATCACGGCTTGCGCCATTCTGACCACGTTCCGCACGGAATGACTTTTCAAAACGGTAATCGATCAGCGTGTTCAGGTTTTCGTCGGCTTCCAGCCAGACGTCACCGCCATCACCACCGTCACCACCGTCCGGACCGCCTTTCGGGATGTATTTTTCGCGGCGGAAGCTGACACAACCGTTACCGCCATCGCCTGCAACGACCAGAATCGATGCTTCATCAACAAACTTCATTTTACTCTCCGTAAATCATTCGCCTGAGCGGGGTTGCGAAACCACCGTTTCATGCTTACGTAAACCGCCCCAAATTCGATGACCAATGGCGGAATACATCGCGCCCGCAACCACGATAAACGCACCGAGATAACCTAAAAGGTTTAGCATCGGTCTGGCGAAGAAATCGGGCCAGGCCAGTGATAATAAATCTGAAAATAACAACGTAAACAGCGGTGTGAGCGTAATTATGGCGCTCACCTGTGCCGCCTGCCAGCGAGCCATTGCTTCCGCAAGGGCACCGTATCCTACCAGTGTATTCAGGCCGCAGAACACGAGGCAGGCAAGCTGCCAGTCGCTGAGTTGCGTTATTACACCGGGTTTAGCCAGCGGCAACAACGCTATCGTACATAAAGTGTACAGTAAAAACAGGATCTGCGGTGATGCCAGGCGGCGCAATAACACCTTTTGCGCGACCCCATAACACACCCAAACCGTCGCGGCACCGACACCAAAGATCACGCCCCAGGTGTAATCGGTCAGCCGGGTAAAAATTTCGATCAGACTGGTATTAAAAAACAACACCAATCCGCTCAGAAGCATAATAGCGCCAATAATCTGCGTGCCGCGCATCTTCTCCTTCAGGATAAAGACGCTGGCGATCATCATGCCAACAGGTGACAGTTGACCGATAACCTGCGAAGCCGTTGGGCTCAAATATTGCAAAGACGAACTAAACAGAATGAAGTTACCGAACAGTCCACCCGTGGCAATAGCCAACAGCACCAGCCAACGCGCTTTGCGAAAAATACGCAATGGAGGGAGCTTTTTTTTAACCGCAAGAATAGCGCCAAGGCCAATGCTTGCCATTAAAAAACGGTAGAACACGACGGTAGGAGGTTCCATCACCTCCAGCACTTGCTTCATCGCTATTGGTAAAGCCCCCCAACAGACAGCTGTCGTGAGTGCTAAAAGAATACCAATACCTGCCTGCTGCTTCATGCCGTATTCCCTGCAAGGGCTCGTTTCCGGGTTATCACGGCGCGACGAGCATATTTACCGGTCGTCGAATGTAAAAAGCCCCGCAACGTGTTGCGGGGCTTTTATCCGTTACCGGGACGCGAAAAACTTATTCAGCAACAATGCTGATGAATTTACGGTTTTTCGGGCCTTTCACTTCAAATTTCACTTTACCGTCTGCTTTAGCAAACAGAGTGTGGTCTTTGCCGCAACCAACGTTGGAGCCAGCGTGGAATTTAGTACCACGTTGACGAACGATGATGCTACCAGCCAGAACTGTTTCACCGCCGAAGCGTTTTACGCCCAGACGTTTAGCTTCTGAATCGCGACCGTTACGAGTCGAGCCGCCAGCCTTTTTATGTGCCATTTAATCTGCTCCCCTTAACTTAAGCGCTGATGCCAGTGATTTTCACATCAGTGAACCACTGACGATGGCCCTGCTGCTTACGGTAGTGTTTACGACGACGAAACTTAACAATTTTAACTTTCTCGCCACGACCGTGAGCAACGACTTCAGCTTTGATAACGCCGCCATCAACGAAAGGAACGCCGATTTTGACTTCTTCACCGTTTGCGATCATCAGAACTTCAGCGAATTCAACAGATTCGCCAGTTGCGATGTCCAGCTTTTCCAGGCGAACGGTCTGACCTTCGCTTACTCGGTGTTGTTTACCACCACTTTGGAAAACCGCGTACATAAAAAACTCCGCTTCCGCGCACACCTTTTTGATGATTCAGAGTGCGCTATAAATATTCACAATAGGGCGCGAATATTACGCAAAACGCGAGCCTTTGACAAGTGCTACCGTCAATACATGAAGAAAAAAAACACAACGTGTACCGTAACGTTTATCTGCGGCGTTTTTTCAGTACAATCAGCATATATTTCTAACCCTAAACCCGACGTTACCTTCTCAAATAGTGAGGTAATCGGGGCGAGAAGCCCGGCTTTTGCGATGAATTTAGAAAAAATCAATGAGTTAACCGCGCAAGATATGGCGGGGGTCAATGCGACAATCCTTGAACAGCTCAATTCCGACGTCCAGTTGATCAATCAATTGGGGTACTACATCGTGAGCGGCGGCGGAAAACGCATTCGCCCAATGATCGCCGTACTCGCGGCGCGTGCCGTTGGTTATCAGGAAAATGCCCACGTCACGATCGCTGCCTTAATCGAGTTTATCCACACCGCGACCCTGCTTCATGACGATGTAGTGGATGAATCCGATATGCGCCGAGGGAAAGCCACGGCAAACGCAGCGTTTGGCAATGCTGCCAGCGTTCTGGTCGGCGATTTTATCTATACCCGCGCCTTTCAGATGATGACCAGCCTCGGCTCCCTGAAAGTGCTGGAAGTGATGTCTAAAGCGGTCAACGTTATTGCTGAAGGCGAAGTCCTGCAGTTAATGAACGTCAACGACCCGGATATCACCGAAGAAAACTATATGCGTGTCATCTACAGCAAGACGGCTCGTCTGTTTGAAGCCGCGGCCCAATGCTCAGGTATCCTTGCAGGTTGTAGCGATGAGCAAGAGAAAGGCCTGCAGGATTATGGCCGTTACCTCGGTACCGCTTTCCAGCTTATCGACGATTTACTGGATTACAGCGCAGATGGCGAGCAGTTGGGTAAAAACGTGGGTGATGACCTCAACGAAGGTAAACCTACGCTACCGCTGCTGCATGCGATGCGCCACGGCACCCCTGAGCAGGCGCAAATGATTCGCCAGGCGATTGAGCAAGGTAATGGTCGCCACCTGCTGGAGCCGGTTCTGGAAGCGATGAATGCTTGCGGGTCACTGGAATGGACCCGTCAACGCGCCGAAGAAGAGGCTGACAAAGCCATCGAGGCACTTCAGGTACTTCCAGATACTCCGTGGAAAGAAGCCCTGATTGGCCTGGCGCATATCGCCGTACAGCGCGACCGTTAATTTCCCTCATCTCACTTCCCAGCACCCCGTGCAGTACATGGGGTGCTCTTATATATTCCAATAAGATCTACAAAATAGCAAACCCACTCGCATAATCTTGGCATATTCTGAATATATAAGCACCTTACGAGAACGTTTTAGAACATTTGTTCTTGAGGCGTATAGTAACTCCACAGGCTGATTGTGAAACCGTAACTGGTTAACCAAAGGAGATGTGGAACTATGGAAAGCAAATTCATTGACTGGCATCCGGCTGACATCATCGCGGGGCTACGTAAGAAAGGCACGTCAATGGCCGCTGAGTCACGTAAGAATGGCTTGAGTTCATCAACGCTGGCAAATGCGTTAACCCGACCGTGGCCGAAAGGTGAATTGATTATCGCGAAAGCACTGGGAACAGACCCGTGGGTAATTTGGCCGTCACGCTACCATGACGCCAGGACGCATGAATTCATCGACAGAACGCGAATGATGAGAGTACGGAAAGAAAAAGAGAGTCTTGAGTAACGGTAAAGCAGCAACCCCCGGATCAACGATCCTGGGGGTTACAAGACGCGTTGGCGATTACTCGCCTTTAATGCGCTCAATGTTTGCGCCCAGCGCACGCAATTTATCCTCGATGCGCTCATAGCCGCGATCGATGTGATAAATACGGTCAACGACCGTTGTGCCTTCAGCGATACATCCCGCTAATACCAAACTTGCTGACGCGCGCAGATCGGTCGCCATGACCTGTGCACCGGAGAGCGTTTCAACGCCGTGACAAATCACAGTATTGCTTTCGATTTCCGCGTGAGCCCCCATACGGCTCAGTTCAGGCACGTGCATAAAGCGGTTCTCAAACACGGTTTCCGTAATGAAACCTGTCCCTTCGGCCACCAGGTTCAACAGCGTGAACTGGGCCTGCATGTCAGTCGGGAAAGCCGGATGTGGCGCAGTGCGCACATTCACTGCTTTAGGACGTTTGCCGTGCATGTCGAGGCTAATCCAGTCTTCACCGACTTCGATATCCGCACCGGCATCACGCAGCTTCGCCAGAACAGCATCCAGTGTGTCTGGTTGCGCATTACGGCAGATAATTTTGCCGCGAGAAATCGCCGCCGCCACCAGGAACGTCCCGGTTTCAATACGATCAGGCAGAACGCGATACACACCGCCACCGAGACGTTCAACGCCTTCAATAGTGATACGATCGGTACCCTGCCCGGTGATCTTCGCACCCAGCGCAATCAGGAAATTAGCGGTATCCACAATTTCCGGTTCACGAGCGGCGTTTTCGATGATGGTGGTACCTTCTGCAAGCGTTGCCGCGCACATGATAGTGACCGTCGCACCGACACTCACTTTGTCCATGACAATGTGTGCGCCTTTCAGACGTCCCTCTACGGACGCCTTCACATAGCCTTCTTCCAGCTTGATGGTGGCACCTAACTGCTCCAGACCGGTAATATGCAGGTCAACCGGGCGCGCGCCGATAGTACAGCCGCCCGGCAGAGAAACCTGACCCTGACCAAAACGAGCGACCAGTGGCCCCAATGCCCAGATAGACGCACGCATGGTTTTCACCAGATCGTACGGCGCACAGAAGACGTTAACGTCACGCGCATCAATGTGCACAGACCCATTACGCTCGACTTTCGCCCCCAACTGGCTCAGCAGCTTCATGGAGGTATCTACGTCCTTCAGTTTTGGGACGTTTTGAATTTCTACAGGTTCTTCAGCCAGCAGCGCCGCAAAAAGGATCGGCAGTGCGGCGTTTTTAGCGCCTGAAATAGTGACTTCGCCCTGGAGCTTGGTTGGCCCCTGAACACGGAATTTATCCATTATTCTGTTCTCTGTTAAGAATTCATCTTCGCTACCGGCATATCACCCGTAGCTCAAAAACCGTTAAGTTTGCGATCGCGCGCCCATTCCGCTGGGGTAAACGCTTTAATCGATACAGCATGAATGCGGTTATCCGCAATATACTCCATCAATGGGCCATAGACCGATTGCTGCTTCTTGACCCGGCTCATGCCGTCAAACATCTCACCCACGGCAATAACCTGAAAGTGACTGCCGTCACCAGAAACGTGGACTTCCTGGAGGGAGAGTGCGTTCATCAGCACGCTCTGAATTTCATTATTTTCCATGGGCTCTTCATTCGTCAGATAGTGAAAACAGCCCAACATCTTAGAGCAAAGTGGCGCTGTCATAAATAAGCAAAAAGCCTCGCTGATAAATCAGACAAGGCTTTGGTGGCAGATCCCCTTCAGGAGTTTTGCCGGATGGCGGCACAAGGCCTTATCCAGCCTGGAAAAATTAACGCGGAAGGACGTCGTCAGGCAAATTGTAAAGCTGTGCCAGGGTATAAACCTTATCGTTAACACCGGTAAGCGAAACGCGATTCCCCTGTTGCTTGCCCTGGTCAACCAGGTGCAACAGCAATGCCAGACCACCGGTATCAACCCGGGAAACCTGGCTCAGATCGATGCAGGTTACCCCTTTCATCGCCTCAACGCGTGCATCCCATAACGGATTTAACACGTCCTGATCCAGCTCTCCCGCGAGCATCAGCTTGTCACCTTCACGCGTCCAGGTGAGTGACTGCGTCATTATTTCTTCTCTTCCAGAGTGATTTTCTGCTGAGAGATAGATTTCAGCTGTGCCGTCAGGCCATCGATACCTTTCGTGCGCAGCAGGTCGCTCCACTCATTCTGTTTGGTGGTGATCATACTTACGCCTTCGGCAATCATGTCATATGCCTGCCAGTTACCGGTTTGGGAGTTTTTACGCCACTGGAAATCCAGACGTACTGGCGGACGGCCGTTTGGATCGATAATCGTCACGCGGATAGGAACGATGGTCGCATCACCCAGCGGCTGTTCAGGGGCAATCTGATAGGTCTGACCGTGGTACATCGCCAGCGCCTGACCGTAAGCCTGCTTCAGATATTCGCGGAATGCGGCAAAATAGGCGTCACGCTGGGCCGGTGTCGCATCTTTGTAGTAACGGCCCAGCACCAGCGCACCGGCATACTTAACCTGCACATATGGCAGCAGTTCCTGATCAACCACCTGACGCAGATAATCCGGGTTAGAACGGATCTTCGGCTGTTCGTTTTTCAGACGATCGAAAGTTTTCTGCGCCGCCTCATTCATCAGTTTATACGGGTTAGTCTGGTCCGCTGCGGTTGCCGCGCTAAGGGGGGCAATGACCAGCATAGCCACCATCATCAATCGTTTAAACATACGTCGATTCTCCTGAGATTATTTCGTTGCGCCTGCAGGCGTAGTGGCTTCATTATTGCCTTCAGTTGCGGCTGGCGCATCGCCAGAATTCTTATTGTCATCACCTTTACTGTTACTGTTGTAGAGGAATTGACCAATCATATCTTCCAGCACCATCGCGGATTTCGTGTCCTGAATCGTACTGCCATCTTTGAGGATAGACGTTCCCAGCTCAGGATCTTCAAAACCCACGTTTAATGCCAGATACTGCTCACCCAGCAGACCAGAGGTGCGGATGCTCAGCGAGCTGGTGTCCGGGATATGGTTAAAGCGCGATTCGATGTCCAGCGTTACGCGTGGCAGGTACGTTTTGGGATCTAACGAGATATCCGAAACTCGCCCCACAACAACCCCACCAATCCGCACTGGAGAGCGCTCTCTCAGGCCGCCGATATTATCAAAGGTCGCATAAACCGTGTAGGTTGGTTCAGTACGCATGGAGGTCACATTAGCCGCTTTCAGGCAGACAAATAGCGCCGCCAGCAGCGCAACCAGCAGGAATACCCCGACCCAAATTTCATTTTTTTTCGTTTGCATGAACTCAATTCCCAAACATCAGTGCGGTCAGCACAAAATCCAGCCCCAGAACGGCAAGAGATGCGTGCACAACGGTGCGTGTCGTAGCCCGGCTAATTCCGGCGGAGGTCGGAATCGCATCATAACCATTGAACAATGCAATCCATGTGACCGTAATGGCGAACACCACGCTCTTAATCAAACAGTTGACCAGATCCAGACGCCAGTCGACGGCATTTTGCATAGCCGACCAGAAAAAGCCTGCATCAATCCCCTTCCAGCTAACGCCGACCAGCGAGCCACCCCAAATCCCAACCGCGACAAAAATAATCGTCAGCAGCGGTAATGAAATGACACCCGCCCAAAAACGCGGAGAGACCACGCGACGCAGAGGATCAACCGCCATCATTTCCAGGCTGGAAAGCTGCTCGGTTGCCCGCATCAGGCCGATTTCAGCGGTTAACGCCGATCCGGCTCGCCCGGCGAACAGCAGCGCCGCAACAACCGGCCCCAGTTCTCGCAGCAAAGACAGCGCCACCAGCATACCGAGACTGGTTTCTGCGCTGTAGGTTGTCAGGACCAAGTATCCCTGCAATCCCAGCACCATCCCGATGAACACGCCAGAAACGATAATGATCAGCATCGACAGGACACCGACATTATAGAGCTGGCGGATCAGCAGCGGCGCATGTTTGCGAAACTCCGGCTTGCCGACTACCGCATTGAACAACATTAATCCGGCTCGCCCGAACGTCCTGAGGGTTTTTATCCCTCGATGTCCGAGTGATGCCAGCGCATTTAACAACATGGGTGGCTTAACTCCCTGTTTTAAGTAAATCGGTATGGTAATCGCCCGCCGGGTAGCGAAACGGAACCGGCCCATCGGCAATACCATCGAGGAACTGACGCACGCGCGGATCGGCATTTTCTTGTAGTGCCTGAGCACTACCGTAGGCCACTATCTTTTTGTCCGCCATAATATAGGCGTAATCCGCAATACTCAGTACCTCTGGCACATCGTGAGAGACCACCACGCAGGTGACGCCCAGCGCGTTATTCAGCTCTGAAATCAGCTTCACCAGCACGCCCATGGTGATAGGATCCTGCCCGACGAACGGTTCATCAAACATGATGAGATCTGGCTCCAGCGCAATGGCGCGTGCTAATGCCGCACGTCGCGCCATCCCACCGGATAATTCAGAAGGCATGAGTTTTGCCGCACCACGCAGGCCGACAGCTTCCAGTTTCATCATCACCGTGCTCTTGAGCAACGCCTTGGGCAGCGTCGTATGCTCACGCAGTGGATAAGCGACGTTGTCAAACACGTTCATGTCGGTAAACAGCGCCCCGGACTGAAACAGCATACTCATGCGCTTACGCACGGTGTACAAACGTGAACGAGACATGGCTGGGACGTTTTCGCCGTCAAACAGGATTTCGCCCTTATCTGGCGGGATCTGCCCGCCAATCAGACGTAACAGCGTCGTTTTGCCGATGCCTGATGGCCCCATGATCGCCGTCACCTTACCGCGCGGCACCGTCAGGGAAATATTATCAAAGATGCAGCGGTCACCTCGGGAAAAGCTGACATCGCGCATATCGACTAGATTCGCCACAGACTGACCCATTGATTCATCCTTTACTATTGCCTCGTTGATCGAAGAGTTGGCGCTCAATTTAGCCCTGAACTCGACATATTTACAGATTATTGCCTGTCCTGGTTAGCGAAAGCTGGCATTTGTTTTACTTTTTAGCCGCATAAAGTCAAAATTAAGAATTCGTTACGGCTTCCAGAAGATCCTTCACGTGGACCGGCGAGTATACCTGAAGAAAGGACTTTAGATGCTTTTAGCGACGGCACTGTTAATAATTGGTTTACTTCTGGTGGTCTACGGTGCCGACCGTCTGGTATTTGCTGCATCCATTTTATGCCGCACCTTCGGTATCCCCCCCATCATTATTGGAATGACGGTCGTCAGCATCGGCACATCCCTACCAGAGATTATTGTCTCTGTTGCAGCATCAATGAATGGGCAGCTCGATTTAGCCGTCGGTACCGCCATCGGCTCCAACATCACCAATATTCTTCTTATTTTAGGCCTGTCAGCACTCATTCATCCTTTTACCGTGCATTCCGATGTTCTGCGTCGTGAATTACCGTTAATGTTGCTGGTAAGCATTTTGGCCGCGTCCGTGCTGTATGACGGGCAGTTAAGCCGCAGTGATGGCCTCTTTCTTCTGCTTCTGGCCGTGCTATGGCTGCTATTCATTGTTAAAATCGCCCGTCTGGCAGAACGCCAGGGCAATGACAGCCTGACCCGGGAGCAAGTAGCGGAACTGCCTCGCGAAGGCGGATTGCCTGTCGCATTTTTATGGTTGGGGATAGCGCTGATCATTATGCCAATGGCAACGCGTATGGTGGTTGATAACGCCACTGTACTGGCAAATTACTTTGCCATGAGCGAACTCACCATCGGGCTGACGGTGGTCGCCATTGGTACCAGCCTGCCAGAACTGGCAACCGCCATTGCAGGTTTGCGTAAAGGTGAAAACGATATTGCCGTCGGTAACATCATCGGCGCGAACATTTTTAATATAGTTATCGTTCTTGGGTTACCTGCACTGATTACACCGGGCGAGGTCAACCCGATGGCCTTCATCCGTGACTATAGCGTCATGCTGCTGGTGAGCGTTATTTTTGCATTACTCTGCTGGCTACGTCCGCGCCAGATTGGTCGTGGCGCGGGTGCGCTTCTGACCAGCGGTTTTATCATATGGCTGGCGATGCTGTATTGGTTATCGCCACTTCTCGTTGGATAACTGGAAACGCATTATGTCGCACTTAGAGTTGCAACCGGGTTTTGACTTTCAGCAAGCAGGCAAGGAAGTCCTGACAATTGAACGTGAAGGCCTGGCGGAGCTTGATCAGTACATCAACCAGAACTTTACCCTCGCCTGTGAAAAGATTTTCAGTTGCCCGGGTAAAGTCGTGGTGATGGGAATGGGAAAATCAGGGCATATCGGGCGCAAGATGGCCGCCACGTTTGCCAGTACCGGCACGCCCTCATTTTTTGTGCATCCTGGCGAAGCCGCACACGGCGATCTGGGTATGGTGTCACCGCAGGACGTCGTGATTGCCATTTCTAACTCAGGTGAATCTAATGAGATTGCAGCGTTAATTCCGGTGTTAAAACGCCTGCACGTCCCCCTTATTTGCATGACGGGTCGTCCGGAAAGCAGTATGGCGCGTGCAGCAGATGTCCATCTGTGTGTTAAAGTGCCCAAAGAAGCCTGCCCATTAGGTCTGGCACCGACCAGCAGTACGACCGCAACGCTGGTCATGGGCGATGCGCTTGCCGTTGCGTTACTCAAAGCACGCGGCTTCACCGCAGAAGATTTTGCGTTATCTCATCCTGGTGGCGCACTGGGGCGTAAGCTTTTGTTGCGCGTAAACGATATTATGCATACGGGAGACGAAATCCCGCATGTGACTAAAAGCGCCAGTCTGCGTGATGCCTTATTGGAGATCACGCGGAAAAATCTCGGCATGACCGTCATTTGCGATGACGCGATGAAGATTGACGGCATCTTTACGGATGGCGATTTACGTCGTGTCTTCGATATGGGCGTTGATGTACGCCAGTTAGGCATTGCCGATGTGATGACCCCAGGGGGCATTCGCGTGCGTCCAGGGATTCTTGCCGTTGATGCCCTGAACTTAATGCAGTCCCGCCATATCACCTCGGTAATGGTTGCTGATGGCGACCAGTTACTGGGTGTGTTACATATGCATGATCTGCTGCGTGCAGGTGTAGTGTAAGAAACTCAAGGATAAAGAAAATGAGTAAAGCAGGTGCGTCGCTTGCGACCTGTTATGGACCCGTCAGCACTGACGTCATCACCAGGGCAGAAAACATCCGTCTGCTGATCCTTGATGTGGATGGCGTGCTGTCTGATGGTCTGATTTATATGGGCAACAACGGTGAAGAGCTGAAGGCGTTTAACGTCCGCGATGGCTACGGAATTCGCTGCGCGCTCACTTCCGGTATTGAGGTTGCCATTATTACCGGACGAAAGGCTAAACTTGTAGAAGATCGCTGTGCCACATTAGGGATCACACATCTGTATCAGGGGCAGTCGGACAAACTGGTTGCCTTTGGCGATCTGCTTAGCAAACTGGCAATCGCGCCTGAGAATGTGGCGTATGTCGGCGATGACCTGATCGACTGGCCGGTGATGGCAAAAGTGGGATTAAGCGTCGCGGTAGCGGATGCTCATCCGTTGCTGATCCCGCGGGCCGATTACGTCACCCGTATCGACGGGGGGCGCGGCGCAGTGCGCGAAGTCTGCGACTTATTACTCCTGGCGCAGGGCAAACTGGATGAGGCCAAAGGGCAATCGATATGAGCAAAACCAGACGTTGGGTTATCATTCTACTGTCGCTGGCTGTCCTTGTGATGATTGGTATTAACCTGGCAGACAAAGACGACACCGCCCAGGTTGTCGTTAATAACAACGAGCCAACCTATAAGAGCGAGCATACCGACACCGTCGTGTACAGCCCTGAGGGCGCGCTGAGCTATCATTTGATCGCGCAACACGTTGAATATTATTCAGATCAAGCAGTTTCGTGGTTCACCCAACCGGTGTTAACCACGTTTGATAAGGACAAAGTACCGACCTGGTCGATCAAGGCCGATAAGGCCAAGTTGACCAACGATCGGATGCTGTACCTGTATGGCCATGTTGAGGTTAACGCGCTGGTGCCTGACTCTCAACTACGCAGAATTACTACCGATAACGCGCAGATCAACCTTGTGACGCAAGATGTCACTTCCGATGATCTGGTCACGTTGTATGGAACAACATTTAACTCCAGCGGACTGAAGATGCGCGGCAACTTACGCAGCAAGAACGCCGAGCTGATTGAAAAGGTTAGAACCTCATATGAAATCCAAAACAAACAAACTCAGCCTTAATCTTGTGCTTGCCAGCTCACTTCTGGCCGCCAGCATTCCGGCATTTGCCGTCACTGGCGATACCGAGCAGCCGATTCACATTGAATCGGACCAGCAGTCTCTGGATATGCAGGGCAACGTGGTGACGTTTACCGGCAATGTCATCGTGACTCAGGGCACGATCAAAATTAATGCCGATAAGGTCGTCGTCACGCGTCCGGGCGGTGAAGACGGTAAAGAAGTGATTGATGGATATGGCAATCCGGCGACCTTTTACCAGATGCAGGACAATGGTAAACCGGTTAAAGGCCACGCCTCACAGATGCACTATGAGCTGGCAAAAGATTTCGTCGTCCTTACCGGTAAGGCTTATCTGGAACAGCTCGATAGCAACATTACGGGCGATAAGATCACCTATCTGGTAAAAGAACAGAAAATGCAGGCCTTCAGTGAGAAAGGCAAACGCGTCACCACCGTTCTGGTTCCGTCGCAATTGCAGGACAAAAACAAGACCAAGGCTCCGGCAGAGAAAAAAGGTAACTGATTCGTTATGGCAACATTAACTGCAAAGAATCTTGCAAAAGCCTACAAAGGCCGTCGTGTGGTGGAAGATGTCAGCCTGACCGTCAACTCCGGGGAGATCGTCGGTCTGCTCGGTCCTAACGGTGCGGGCAAAACCACAACCTTTTACATGGTAGTCGGCATTGTGCCGCGCGATGCTGGCAACATTATCATTGATGACGAAGATATCAGTCTGTTACCTCTGCATGCGCGTGCCCGTCGCGGTATCGGGTACTTACCGCAGGAAGCCTCTATTTTTCGTCGCCTGAGTGTATTTGATAACCTGATGGCGGTTCTGCAAATTCGTGACGATCTTTCCAGCGAGCAGCGTGAAGATCGCGCCAATGAGCTGATGGAAGAATTCCATATCGAACATCTGCGTGACAGCCTTGGACAGGCACTCTCCGGTGGGGAACGCCGCCGTGTGGAGATCGCCCGCGCACTGGCAGCTAATCCCAAATTTATCCTGTTGGATGAGCCCTTTGCCGGTGTTGACCCGATTTCCGTCATTGACATCAAACGTATTATTGAACACCTGCGCGACAGCGGGCTTGGCGTGCTGATTACCGACCATAACGTGCGCGAAACGCTGGCTGTTTGTGAGCGCGCCTACATTGTGAGCCAGGGACACCTGATCGCACACGGTACGCCGACAGAAATCCTGCAGGACGAGCACGTTAAACGCGTATACCTTGGGGAAGACTTCAGACTCTGATAGGGTAGTAGACTTCACGTCACCGCAGGAGACAACAACTCTGAACATGAAGCAAGGTTTGCAACTCAGGCTTAGCCAACAACTGGCGATGACGCCTCAGCTACAACAGGCTATCCGTCTGTTGCAGTTGTCCACGCTGGAACTTCAGCAAGAACTTCAGCAAGCGCTGGAAAGTAACCCACTGCTCGAGCAAACCGATCTTCACGACGAAATTGATACCCAGGAAAAGCAGGATAGCGAATCCCTCGATACGGCTGACGCACTCGAACAAAAAGAGATGCCGGAAGAGCTACCGCTGGATGCCAGTTGGGATGAGATTTACACCGCAGGTACGCCGTCTGGCACCAGCGGGGATTACATCGACGACGAACTGCCTGTGTATCAGGGTGAAACCACGCAATCGCTGCAAGATTACCTGATGTGGCAGGTGGAACTGACGCCATTCTCAGATACCGATCGTGCTATTGCCACGTCAATTGTGGATGCAGTCGACGAAACGGGCTATCTCACCGTCACGCTGGACGACATACTCGACAGCATGGGCGATGACGACGTCGGTATCGATGAAGTCGAAGCCGTGCTTAAACGCGTTCAGCGTTTTGATCCCGTGGGTGTGGCAGCAAAAGATCTCCGCGATTGCTTACTGATCCAACTTTCGCAGTTTGACAAAGCCACTCCATGGTTGGAAGAAGCACGTCTGATCATCAGCGATCACCTTGATCTACTCGCCAACCACGACTTCCGCACCCTGATGCGCGTAACCCGACTGAAAGAAGATGTGCTGAAAGAAGCCGTCAATCTTATCCAGTCGCTTGACCCAAGACCCGGACAATCTATCCAGACCGGTGAACCAGAGTACGTCATCCCGGATGTGCTGGTGCGTAAGCATAACGATCGCTGGGTAGTCGAACTCAACAGTGACAGCATTCCGCGTTTACAGATCAACCAACACTACGCCGCCCTGTGCAATAACGCGCGCAATGATGCTGACAGCCAGTTCATTCGTAGCAACCTTCAGGATGCGAAATGGCTGATTAAAAGTCTGGAAAGCCGCAATGACACGCTATTGCGCGTTAGCCGCTGTATCGTTGAGCAACAGCAAGCCTTCTTTGAACAAGGCGAAGAGTATATGAAACCGATGGTGCTGGCCGATATCGCCCAGGCCGTCGAGATGCATGAATCGACCATTTCCCGAGTGACCACGCAAAAGTATCTGCACAGTCCGCGCGGCATTTTTGAATTGAAGTATTTCTTCTCCAGTCACGTTAACACTGAAGGCGGAGGCGAAGCCTCTTCTACAGCTATCCGCGCACTGGTGAAGAAATTAATTGCGGCCGAGAACCCAGCGAAACCGCTGAGTGACAGCAAGTTAACCTCTATGCTGTCAGAACAAGGTATCATGGTGGCGCGCCGCACCGTTGCGAAGTACCGAGAGTCTTTATCCATTCCGCCGTCTAACCAGCGCAAACAGCTGGTTTGACCCAACCGATAAGGAAGACACTATGCAGCTCAACATCACTGGAAATAACGTCGAAATCACTGAGGCCCTGCGCGACTTTGTCACCACAAAGTTCGCCAAGCTTGAACAATATTTCGACCGGATTAATCAGGTCTATATTGTGTTGAAAGTGGAGAAGGTCACACACATCTCGGATGCAACACTGCATGTGAACGGTGGCGAAATTCATGCCAGCGCGGAAGGTCAGGATATGTACGCCGCCATTGACGGTTTAATTGATAAACTGGCTCGGCAGTTAACAAAACATAAAGATAAACTGAAACAGCACTAACTTGTCCGGGCAGTTAGCGGGTGCAGGACGGCCTGTTGTGCAGCACAACGGGCCATTTGTACAGTTAGCGCTTAGGTGAAATTATGACAAATAACGATACGACTCTACAACTGAGCAATGTTCTTAACCAGGAATGTACGCGCGCGGCCGTTCACTGCCAAAGCAAGAAACGCGCACTGGAAATCATCAGTGAACTGGCGGCAAAACAACTTAGCTTGCCTCCTCAGGTGGTATTTGAAGCCATTCTGACGCGTGAAAAAATGGGCAGTACCGGTATTGGCAATGGTATTGCCATTCCGCATGGAAAGCTGGAAGAAGACACCCTGCGTGCGGTTGGTGTATTTGTTCAACTTGAAACGCCAATCGCGTTCGATGCCATTGATAATCAGCCAGTCGATCTGCTTTTCGCCCTGCTGGTCCCGGCGGACCAAACCAAGACGCATTTGCATACGTTGTCACTGGTCGCAAAACGTCTGGCAGATAAAACCATCTGTCGTCGCCTGCGCGCCGCGCAGAGTGACCAGGAGTTGTATCAAATCATCACTGACACCGAAGGTGGACAGGATGAAGCATAACAACCCAATGGCATCCTTTTCTGTCGTTGTGAGGAGAAACAGTACATGGTACTGATGATCGTCAGCGGTCGTTCAGGGTCAGGTAAGTCTGTCGCCCTGCGCGCGCTGGAAGATATGGGTTTTTACTGCGTGGATAACCTTCCCGTCGTGTTGTTGCCCGAACTGGCTCGAACCCTCGCCGATCGCCAGATATCTGCGGCTGTCAGCATTGATGTGCGCAACATGCCCGAGTCCCCGGAGATTTTTGAGCAGGCCATGAGTAACCTGCCTGAAGGCTTCTCACCGCAACTGCTGTTCCTTGATGCCGACCGTAACACGCTGATTCGCCGCTACAGCGATACGCGCCGTTTACACCCGCTGTCCAGCAAGAACTTGTCCCTGGAAAGCGCTATCGATAAAGAAAGCGATTTACTGGAGCCATTGCGTTCGCGCGCTGACCTGATCGTAGACACCTCTGAAATGTCTGTGCACGAGCTGGCGGAAATGTTACGTACCCGACTGCTGGGCAAACGTGAACGTGAATTAACGATGGTATTTGAGTCCTTTGGCTTTAAACACGGAATCCCTATTGATGCGGATTACGTCTTTGATGTCCGCTTCCTGCCTAACCCGCACTGGGATCCAAAGCTACGCCCGATGACCGGTCTGGACAGGCCCGTCGCGGCCTTCCTCGACAGACACACAGAAGTACACAATTTTATCTACCAGACTCGCAGCTATCTTGAGCTATGGTTACCCATGCTGGAGACCAACAACCGCAGCTACCTCACTGTAGCCATCGGCTGTACCGGCGGGAAACACCGTTCGGTGTATATTGCAGAGCAACTGGCAGACTACTTCCGCTCGCGCGGTAAAAACGTGCAGTCACGCCATCGTACGTTGGAAAAACGCAAATCATGACCGTGAAGCAAACTGTTGAAATCACGAATAAGCTGGGCATGCATGCCCGGCCGGCAATGAAACTGTTTGAGCTAATGCAGGGTTTTGAAGCAGAAGTTCTGCTGCGTAATGATGAAGGGACGGAAGCCGAAGCAAACAGCGTTATCGCTCTGCTGATGCTGGATTCCGCCAAAGGACGCCAGATAGAAGTTGAAGCCACGGGTCCGCAGGAAGTTGAGGCCCTGGCCGCGGTAATTGCCCTGTTTAACTCGGGATTTGACGAGGATTAGTGAAGTGCCTGATGCGCTACGCTTATCAGGCCTACACGGCAATGACCTACTCCAGTAGGCCGGATAAGGCGTTTACGCCGCATCCGGCGATAACCCCGCTAATACAGCTTATTTTCACGCATAAACGACTCACCGCCCAGCTGGCGCATTTGGCGCATGATCCACGCCTGACGACTGCGCACATAGCCGGAAGGCGCACTCGCCTTAAAACGTAACGGATTGGGTAGAACCGCCGCCAGCAATGCCGCTTCAGACGGGCTAAGACGGCTGGCGGGTTTATGGAAATAGCGCTGTGATGCAGCCTCTACACCGAATACTCCATCGCCAAACTCCGCAATATTCAAATAAACCGTCAGGATGCGTTTCTTACTCCAGACTGTTTCTATCCCCAGCGTTAACCCGGCCTCGAGCCCTTTGCGCACCCAGCTACGCCCATCCCACAAAAAGAGGTTTTTTGCCGTTTGTTGCGATAACGTCGAGGCACCCCGAATACGGTTTTCATTACGTTCGTTATGCGCCAACGCTTTCTCTATCGCAGAGACATCAAATCCCCAGTGGTCGGGAAATTTCTGGTCCTCAGCGGCAATGACCGCCAGCCCCATCCATGGTGATATCTCATCCATACTGGCCCAGTCAGAATGCGCCACATAGCCGAAATCACCCTGTATCCAGGCACCAAGCTGCCGCTCAATCATGACCGCCGAGAAAGGAACGGGCATCACGCTGAAGAGCGCTATACCCCCGCCCCAGAACACGGCGAGGACAATAACTGCCCGCAGAAATAGACGTCGCAGAAAGGCGATAGCCCCTTTTCTCATTCAGCCAGTACCAAAACACGTGAGACCAGTTTGTCGATCCCACTCGCCGCCTGGGCGATATCCTGCGCCAGCATGTAAGCAGGCGTGGTGACAACTTTATTATCTTCATCAACCACAATGTCATCGACCGGGCAAGGCACATGTTCAGCACCCATCTCTTCCAGCACTTCCGCTGTATCGATGTCAGTGCCAATGGTCAGACGCAGCGGGAAGTCAAAAATCTTGGGTAACATAGCAGGAGCAATACACATGAATCCCAGGGGTTTTCCAGCCTGATGCAGCGCCTTCGCCAGCGCGGCTAAGTCGCTATCAACCCGGCATTCACTGCCCTGGCTGGCAAAATTGCTCAGATTTTTTGCTGCGCCAAACCCGCCCGGCACAATTAGCGCATCCAGCTCCGTTGCAACCGCCTGGGCCAGGGGGCGAATATCACCACGCGTAATACGCGCAGCTTCAATCAGGACATTGCGCGTTTCCGGCATCGGCTCGCCCGTCAGATGATTAATCACATCCGCCTGCTGTTTATCTGGCGCAAAGCAGATAGCCTGAGCGCCATTGCGGGCAATAGCCAGCAGCGTGAGTACGGCTTCGTGGATTTCTGTACCGTCATACACGCCACATCCGCTGAGCACTACGCCAACTTTTTTCATCGTGATACTCCTTTCGCAACTGACTGAAGCATATTAATAATTCTGATTAGAATGCCACGCTTCACACATTTAACTGATTCATGTAACAAATTATTTAAGATTTGCTATCTTAACTGCGTGCGGCCTGAAAATTAGGGCTGCGCCCTTGTAAACAATGATAATAATTTACGGCGCAGCCACGATTTCCCTGGTGTTGGCGCAGTATTCGCGCACCCCGGTCAAGCCGGGGTCATTTTTTTTCCACGCTCGCAACCCAGGCTCTTAATACCGCCACGTCGTGCTGCCACTCCTGCTTCATCTCTTCAATCCATTCAGCCACGTTATCTTCCCAGGCAGGAAGGTCAGGTGATTGAATTTGCTGCCCCAACTGTTGCAGGTGGCGCAGACCGACAGATCCAGCTGCACCTTTAATTTTATGGCCTTCCTCAACCACGCCTTTTTTATCACGGGCAGTCAGATTAGACTCCAGCACGCTCAAATATCCCGGCATCATTTTCTCAAACACCGCCAGACCGTCGGTGATCAACTTCGGCCCGACCAGTTCGAGGTATTGTTCCAACATGGGAATATCTAACAGCGCTTGCGATTTACTGCTTTCTTTAGACGTCACAGTGCTCTCCTCTTCGTTTCGGGTATCCCAGTATTTTTTGATCATGGCGGTTAACGCCGGAACTGACAGCGGCTTACTCAGCACGTCGTCCATTCCTGCATCCAGATATTCTTTTTTATCTTTCAGTACGTTGGCGGTGAGAGCCACCAGCGGTGGGAGATCCTCGCGCGCATATTTTTGCGTCAGTTCGCGGGAGATATCGAGCCCTGTCATATCCGGTAGCTGAATATCCAGCAGCACCAGGTCATATTCACCCGGTTTGAACATATCCAGCGCGGCTTGCCCGGTCATCGCGACATCCACGCTATTGCCCAGTTTTTCCAGCACCGAACGCGCTACGATGACGTTCAGTTCAATGTCTTCCACCAGCAGCACATTCAGGGCGGGTAACGGCATTTCATCGTCTTCAAAAGCATCTTCAATCTCTTCCGCCACGGCAGGAGCATGCACGGTTAGCGTAAAGATGGAGCCTTTTCCGGCCTGGCTGGAAACCGTAATATCACCGCCCATGTTTTTCGCCAGACGCTTCGATACGGCCAGTCCAATCCCGGTTCCCGTTGCCGGTTTACCACCATGGCTGTCCTTCACCTGATAGTACATGGCGAAGATTTTATCCTGCTCATCCTGCGGAATACCGATCCCGGAATCCTCCACCTCAAAATGCAGTATGTCTCCCTCGTCATAGCGAGCCCGCACGGTCACCTGCCCTTGCTGGGTGAATTTCACGGCATTGCTGATCAGATTCCACAGAATTTGACGCAGACGCGTTCCGTCTGTGATGACCTTATGTGGCAGCGGTAGCGTCGGCTCAAGAACAAAGCGCAATCCTTTTTGTTGCGCCTGCAAGCCGGAGAGGTTTTCCAGATCCGCCATAAAGCTGGTGAAATCGATTGGCTGGTTATCGAGCTGGACTTTGCGCCGCTCCATCTTATCCATATCGATAATATCGTTGAAAATGTTCCCCAACGTCACGGCGGAAACATGGATAGTTTTGAGATATTTTTCCTGCTCCGCGGTTAAATCCGTATCCAACAGGATCCGACTTAAACCGACGATACCGTTAAGCGGCGTACGCAGCTCGTGGCTGATCGTAGAGATAAAGGTGGTCTTGTCACGGCTGGCGCGCTCAAGAGCGTCCTGATAGCGCTTACGCTCGGTAATATCACGACCAAAGCCCATCAGACCGTGTCGCTTCCCGACGCGGTCGTAGTAAGGCACTTTACGTATCTCAAAGCAGGCTTTGCGCCCGTCCGGATAGTCGAGCCATTGCTCATAGGTCAGCGAAACGTTATGGCGGAATACCTTCTCGTCGGTTTCAATAACTTTTTCAGCCGCTTCTGGCGAATACACATCAGCCGGCTTTAGATTCACCAGTTGCTTTTCGCTCTTACCGGTCAGCAGCTCCATAGCACGGTTACAGCCAGAAAACTCTTTATCTTCATTACGATAAAAAACCAGATCCGGTGAAGCATCAAGGAAAGAACGTAAAAATGAAGATTGCTGCTCAAGCTGGATCTGCGCTTCTTCACGCTCTTTGATTTCGACCTTCAGTTGTTCAAACGTCTCCTGCCGCTCCGCTTCCGCCTTTTCACGTTCGACAATCTCCTGATTGAGTTGGGCGATATTATCCTTCAACTGCACGTTGAGCTTGAGATCGCGCTCGCGCATCTCTTCCAGCTTCTGTACCAGTCGTGAAAGGCGTTGCCGGGACTCCTCCAGTTGTTCAACCACCACCGACAGGAAGTAGACGGCCCACGGGGTAATTAACAGGCCAAAAAAGATAGAACGGATGACATCAATGCTTTCTACCTGGCCATGCAGCACCATAGTGACAGCCATCTGCACCACAATTGCCAACACAACCAAAGCCAGCGCCAACAGCAGCGAAAAGCGCACCAGACCTAACTTCATCATTAGGTCGACATAGTATTGCGCCAGCATACGAATTTGCTTCATAGAGGGTTCCTTCACGACAACTTGGCACAATAATACTCAATTCTCAGCGTGACGTTGAAGATTGTGCAAGAAATGCGGGGGTTATCGGTGAAATGACCGAGGAGTGGTTCATCGCGGCCTGATAAGCCAGGCACCATCAGGCAAGCAGGCGCAGATTGCCGGATGTCGCTTCGCTAATCCGGCCTACGACCTACAGAAGGTTAGTTCCCCGGCTGAATCCACGGCGTACCCAGCGCCGAGCCTTGCACGCCGTGCTCGTTAAGGTACTTATCCAGTTCGACCATCCCGGTCCAGCGGTTTTCACACCATAGCGGTGCCAACAGCGTTGGGCGGCGCGCGCTGGCGGAAATGCGGTGATAAATCACCTCGGGTGGCGTATGGCGAATCATCTCACCTGCTGTGACCGTGTACGCATCCAGTTCGATGCCGTGCAACCGTCCGGCCTCCCAGGCTTTCGCCATCGTACTGCCCTTCACGATATGCAGCGGATGCAGCTTAATACCGTCGACGCCTGTCTCGACCACACGTTCCATCGTTTGCAGGCATTCCGCTTGCCCTTCTCCCGGCAAACCGACAATAAGGTGTGAACACACCTTCAGTCCACGCTCCCGTGCCAGTTGGGTGGTACGCTGATAGCAGGCAAAATCATGCCCACGATTAATGCGATGCAGCGTCTTGTCATGGGCCGTTTGCAAACCCAGTTCCAGCCACACTTCGTAGCCCTGATCCTTGTACTCGCATAGCAGATCGAGCACAGCATCCGGCACACAGTCAGGGCGCGTGCCAACACACAGCCCGACGATGCTGGCCTGACTAACCGCCTGTTGGTACATCGAACGCAGCACCTGTACTTCCGCAAAGGTACTGGTATAAGCCTGAAAATAGGCCAGATAGCGCTTTGCGCGATTCACTAACTGCGCCTGATGCTCAAGCTGTTCAGCGATAGAATGGTGCTGCTGCGCTTCGTCAGCAAAGGAGGCGACATTACAGAAGGTACATCCGCCACGTCCAATGGTGCCATCGCGATTTGGGCAGCTAAACCCGCCGTGCAGCGTGAGTTTATGAACCTTTTGCCCATAACGGCGAGAAAGATCCCCACCAAACATATTGACTAATTTCTGTAACTGCATAATCTGATAGACCGCGCCTTGAAAAGAGGCCAAAGCCTGCCATTTTTTGCCCCAGTCGGCGATGACCTGGATCAATCGCCCTGGCGAGCCTTTATTCATTGAATAATCATTCAAAATAATCGAAATTTCATTCAATCAAAAAGTCATTATTTTTCCTTATATCTCGCTATTTTTTTTATCTTCTGATGGCTCTCATATAAAAACAGTATCTTTAAGACGCCGAAAGTCTACAAACCAGCATAAAATACCAAACATTGAGATAAACAAAGGGAGGACGGGAGATAACCGGCCTTTCTGACAGTGAGACAGATCACACTTCACCAGCGATCTCACTCAGGTTAAATCAATGTAAAAACACCTTTATTTTCAATACTTTCATAAAGTTAATCGCCCTATAGCACATTTTTGCATAAATAAGATTGCCATTTGACCTGTGTGTGGATTCCCGATAACTTGGAAATCCGCTGGAAGCTTTCTGGATGAGCAGCCTGCTCATCATATTTATGCAGTAATTGAGATTCCCTCTGAAGCAAGTCCTCAAACTTGTTTGACCTATGCGAAAAGGATAAAGAGGGCGAATGCGAGGTGAGCGTATGAAACGCCAACCCCGTCGCCATGCTCTTGGTGTGCCCGTGCGCAAACGGTATCGGAGAGGTGTCCCGCAGAGCCTGGGGAGGTTCACTAATATGTTGTACGATAAATCCCTTGAGAAGGATAACTGTGGTTTCGGCCTGATCGCCCACATAGAAGGCGAACCTAGCCACAAGGTAGTGCGTACCGCCATACACGCGCTGGCCCGTATGCAGCACCGTGGCGCAATTCTTGCCGATGGCAAAACCGGCGATGGTTGCGGTTTGCTGTTACAAAAACCTGACCGCTTTTTCCGCATTGTTGCGCAAGAGCGCGGCTGGCGTTTAGCTAAAAACTACGCCGTTGGCATGATCTTTTTAAATAAAGACCCTGAACTGGCAGCGGCATCTCGTCGCATTGTTGAAGAAGAATTACAGCAGGAGACTCTGTCGATCGTAGGCTGGCGCGACGTGCCAACCAACGAAGGAGTTCTCGGTGAAATCGCCCTTTCCTCCCTGCCTCGTATTGAGCAAATTTTTGTCAACGCCCCTGCAGGCTGGCGTCCACGCGATATGGAGCGCCGCCTGTTCATCGCACGCCGTCGTATCGAAAAACGCCTCCAGAACGATAAAGACTTCTACGTCTGCAGCTTGTCTAATCTGGTTAATATCTATAAAGGTCTGTGTATGCCGGCAGATTTGCCGCGCTTTTACCTGGACCTCGCGGACCTGCGCCTGGAGTCGGCCATCTGCCTGTTCCACCAACGCTTCTCCACCAACACCGTGCCGCGCTGGCCGCTGGCACAACCGTTCCGCTACCTGGCACACAACGGTGAAATCAACACCATCACCGGCAACCGCCAGTGGGCGCGTGCGCGTACCTATAAATTCCAGACGCCGCTGATCCCTGACCTGCACGATGCCGCGCCGTTCGTCAACGAAACCGGTTCCGATTCGAGTTCAATGGATAACATGCTGGAACTGCTGCTGGCAGGCGGGATGGACATCATCCGTGCTATGCGCCTGCTGGTACCGCCGGCCTGGCAGAACAACCCGGATATGGACCCGGAACTGCGCGCGTTCTTTGATTTTAACTCCATGCACATGGAACCATGGGACGGTCCGGCAGGTATTGTTATGTCAGACGGTCGCTTCGCCGCCTGTAACCTTGACCGTAACGGCCTGCGCCCGGCGCGCTATGTCATCACCAAAGACAAACTCATCACCTGCGCTTCTGAGGTTGGGATCTGGGATTATCAGCCGGATGAAGTGGTCGAGAAAGGTCGCGTCGGCCCGGGCGAACTGATGGTTATCGATACCCGCAGCGGACGCATTCTGCATTCCGCCGAAACTGATGACGATCTGAAAAGCCGCCACCCGTATAAAGAGTGGATGGAGAAGAACGTCCGCCGACTGGTGCCGTTTGAAGATCTGCCAGACGATCAGGTCGGCAGCCGCGAACTGGACGATGATACCCTCGCCAGCTACCAGAAGCAGTTTAACTACAGCGCCGAAGAGCTGGACTCCGTCATTCGGGTCCTGGGAGAGAACGGCCAGGAAGCCGTTGGGTCAATGGGTGATGACACCCCGTTTGCCGTGCTCTCCAGCCAGCCGCGCATCATTTATGACTACTTCCGTCAGCAGTTCGCGCAGGTGACTAACCCGCCGATTGACCCGCTGCGTGAAGCGCACGTGATGTCGCTGGCCACCAGCATCGGTCGTGAGATGAACGTCTTTTGCGAAGCAGAAGGCCAGGCACACCGCCTGAGCTTCAAATCGCCGATTCTGCTGTACTCCGATTTCACCCAGCTCACCACCATGAAAGAAGAGCACTATCGCGCCGACCGGCTGGATATCACCTTCGACGTGACGGAAACCACGCTGGAAGAAACAGTCAAAACCCTGTGCGATAAAGCCGAACAGATGGTGCGTAACGGTACGGTGCTGCTGGTGCTCTCTGACCGTAACATCGCGAAAAACCGCTTACCGGTTCCTGCCCCCATGGCTGTCGGGGCGGTACAAACCCGTCTGGTAGAACAAAACCTGCGTTGCGATGCCAACATCATCGTCGAAACCGCAAGCGCCCGCGATCCCCACCATTTTGCTGTGCTGCTGGGCTTTGGCGCGACGGCTATTTATCCGTATCTCGCCTATGAAACGTTGGGACGTCTGATCGATACCCAGGCGATCGCCAAAGATTACCGGACCGTGATGCAGAACTACCGTAACGGCATCAACAAAGGTCTGTACAAAATCATGTCCAAAATGGGCATTTCGACCATCGCCTCTTACCGTTGCTCCAAGCTGTTCGAAGCCGTTGGCCTCCACGACGATGTCGTTGCGCTGTGTTTCCAGGGCGTGGTTAGCCGCATCAGTGGTGCAGGTTTTACTGACTTCCAGCAGGATCTGCTAAACCTCTCCAAACATGCCTGGCTGGCACGCAAACCCATTAGCCAAGGCGGGCTGCTGAAGTACGTTCATGGCGGTGAGTATCACGCCTACAACCCGGACGTGGTACGCACGCTGCAACAGGCGGTACAAAGTGGCGAATATAGCGACTATCAGGAATATGCCAAGCTGGTGAATGAGCGCCCGGCAGCCACGCTGCGCGATCTGCTGGCGATCACACCTGGTGATGAAGCCGTAAGCATTGACGAGGTAGAACCCGCAACCGAGCTGTTTAAACGCTTTGATACCGCGGCCATGTCTATCGGCGCATTAAGCCCGGAAGCACACGAAGCGCTGGCTGAAGCCATGAACAGCATCGGCGGTAACTCCAACTCTGGCGAAGGTGGTGAAGATCCGGCGCGCTATGGCACGAATAAAGTGTCACGCATTAAGCAGGTCGCATCCGGTCGCTTTGGTGTGACCCCGGCATACCTGGTCAACGCCGATGTTATCCAGATTAAAGTCGCTCAGGGTGCGAAACCGGGTGAAGGGGGTCAGTTGCCAGGTGACAAAGTGACGCCGTACATAGCGAAGCTTCGCTATTCCGTACCTGGCGTGACGCTGATCTCCCCGCCGCCGCACCACGATATTTACTCTATCGAGGACTTAGCGCAGCTGATTTTCGACCTGAAACAGGTCAATCCGAAAGCAATGATTTCCGTGAAGCTGGTTTCCGAACCCGGCGTCGGCACTATTGCCACTGGCGTGGCGAAAGCCTACGCGGATCTGATCACCATCGCGGGCTACGATGGCGGCACCGGCGCAAGCCCGCTGTCATCGGTGAAATACGCGGGTTGTCCGTGGGAGCTGGGCCTGGTGGAAACTCAACAGGCACTGGTCGCTAATGGCCTGCGTCACAAGATTCGTCTGCAGGTCGATGGCGGTCTGAAAACCGGTGTCGACATCATCAAAGCGGCCATCCTCGGCGCAGAAAGTTTTGGCTTCGGCACCGGCCCAATGGTGGCGCTGGGCTGTAAATACCTGCGTATTTGCCACCTGAACAACTGCGCAACCGGTGTGGCAACGCAGGACGACAAACTGCGTAAGAATCACTATCACGGCCTGCCGTTCAAAGTGACCAACTACTTTGAATTTATTGCCCGTGAAGTTCGCGAGCTGATGGCACAACTGGGCGTGAAACGTCTGGTGGATCTGATTGGCCGCACCGACCTGCTGAAAGAGCTGGAAGGATTTACCGCCAAACAGCAGAAGCTGGAACTGTCTCGCTTGCTGGAAACCGCCGAACCACATCCCGGAAAAGCGCTGTTCTGCACCGAGAACAACCCGCCGTTTGATAACGGTGTGCTGAACGCGCAGTTACTGCAACAGGCAAAACCATTTGTCGATGAGCGCCAGAGCAAAACCTTCTGGTTTGATATTCGCAACACCGACCGTTCAGTTGGCGCGTCGTTATCAGGTTATATTGCCCAGACACACGGCGATCAGGGCCTGGCGTCTGACCCGATCAAAGCGCACTTCAGCGGTACCGCAGGCCAGAGCTTCGGCGTATGGAACGCGGGTGGCGTAGAACTGTATCTGACCGGCGATGCCAACGACTATGTCGGCAAAGGCATGGCGGGCGGTTTGCTGGCGGTACGTCCTCCGGTCGGTTCTGCCTTTCCGAGTCATAAAGCGAGCATCATCGGTAACACCTGCCTGTATGGTGCCACCGGTGGTCGTCTGTTCGCCGCAGGTCGCGCGGGTGAGCGCTTTGCGGTGCGTAACTCGGGTGCCATTACCGTGGTAGAAGGCATTGGCGATAACGGCTGTGAATATATGACCGGCGGCATCGTCTGTATTCTTGGGAAAACTGGCGTTAACTTCGGTGCAGGTATGACAGGCGGCTTTGCCTACGTGCTGGACGAAGACGGCGAATTCCGCAAACGCGTGAACCCTGAACTGGTGGAAGTATTGAACGTGGACTCTTTGGCTATCCACGAAGAGCATCTGCGCGGTTTAATTACCGAACACGTACAGCATACCGGCTCTTCGCACGGCGAAGAGATCCTGGCGAACTGGCCAGCGTTCTCAGCGAAATTCGCGCTGGTAAAACCAAAGTCCAGTGATGTGAAAGCACTGTTGGGTCACCGTAGTCGTAGCGCAGCTGAGCTGCGTGTGCAGGCGCAGTAAGGGGTAGCAGCAATGAGTCAGAACGTATACCAATTTATCGACCTGCAGCGCGTTGATCCGCCAAAGAAACCGCTGAAGATCCGTAAGATCGAGTTTATCGAAATTTACGAGCCATTTTCAGAAGGTCAGGCTAAGGCACAGGCAGACCGCTGCCTGTCCTGCGGTAACCCGTACTGTGAGTGGAAATGCCCGGTACATAACTACATCCCGAACTGGCTGAAGCTGGCTAACGAAGGGCGTATCTTTGAAGCAGCAGAGCTGTCTCACCAGACCAACACGCTGCCGGAAGTTTGCGGCCGTGTCTGTCCGCAGGACAGGCTGTGCGAAGGTTCATGTACGCTGAATGACGAATTCGGCGCAGTGACCATCGGCAATATCGAGCGCTATATCAACGATAAAGCCTTCGAAATGGGTTGGCGTCCGGATATGACCGGCGTTCGTCAGACAGACAAACGTGTCGCCATTATTGGTGCGGGTCCGGCAGGTCTGGCCTGTGCGGATGTGCTAACCCGTAACGGCGTGAAGGCCGTTGTGTTTGATCGCCACCCGGAAATTGGGGGTCTGCTGACCTTCGGCATCCCGGCTTTCAAACTGGAAAAAGAGGTGATGACCCGCCGTCGTGAAATTTTCACCGGCATGGGCATCGAGTTCAAACTCAACGTCGAAGTGGGCCGTGACGTGCAGCTCGAAGCGTTACTGAAGGATTATGACGCCGTGTTCCTGGGCGTCGGCACCTATCAGTCAATGCGTGGTGGGCTGGAAAACGAAGATGCTGATGGCGTCTTTGATGCCCTGCCGTTCCTGATCGCCAATACCAAACAGTTGATGGGCTTTGGCGAAAGCAGCGACGAGCCATACATCAGCATGGAAGGTAAACGCGTTGTCGTACTGGGTGGTGGTGACACCGCGATGGACTGCGTGCGAACCTCCGTTCGTCAGGGTGCGTCACACGTTATCTGCGCCTACCGCCGCGATGAAGAGAATATGCCGGGTTCGAAACGCGAAGTTAAAAATGCGCGTGAAGAAGGCGTCGAATTCCAGTTCAACGTCCAGCCTTTAGGTGTTGAGGTGAATGCTAACGGCAAAGTGTGTGGTGTGAAAATGGCGCGCACTGAGATGGGCGAGCCGGATGCGAAAGGTCGCCGTCGCGCGGAGATCGTCGCCGGTTCCGAGCATATAGTGCCGGCTGATGCCGTCGTACTGGCGTTTGGTTTCCGCCCACACAGCATGGAATGGCTGGCAAAACATAGCGTCGAGTTGGATTCGCAGGGGCGTATTATTGCTCCGGAACGCAGCGACAACGCCTTCCAGACCAGCAACCCGAAAATCTTTGCCGGTGGCGACATCGTGCGCGGTTCGGATCTGGTTGTCACAGCCATTGCCGAAGGTCGTAAAGCGGCTGACGGGATCCTGAATTACCTGGAAGTGTAAGTCAGCCTCTTCAGGCATCTCATCTGCCCTGGTGGATGAGATGCCAAATCCCTGCCGCAATACCGCCAAACCTGCCGATTAAGCCAGCCTGACAACACATTTTGTAAACAGTGCAGATAGCCTTAACACTCGAAATACATAAACACCACGAATAATAATCAACAAAAAATCAGACGAAAACGTTTGCTTTACATTGAGAAGTGTATATGATGCGGCGGATTTTTTGGGCAAAATTCAAGGAGGCGTTGTGTCGCAGGACAACAATTATAGCCAGGGCCCCGTCCCTCTGGCAGCGCGGAAAAGCGTGATACCACTGACGTTTGTGATGTTGGGGTTAACATTCTTTTCAGCCAGTATGTGGACCGGAGGCACACTCGGTACCGGTCTTTCCTATAATGATTTTTTCCTGGCAGTTCTCTTCGGTAATCTCCTCCTCGGTATTTACACTGCATTTCTCGGTTATATTGGCGCAAAAACAGGTCTCTCCACCCACCTCCTCGCACGTTACTCATTTGGCATAAAAGGTTCATGGCTTCCCTCAATGCTATTAGGTGGCACACAGGTAGGCTGGTTTGGCGTCGGCGTGGCAATGTTCGCCATCCCGGTGGGTAAAGCGACGGGTATTGACGTCAATATCCTGATTGCAGTTTCCGGTCTGCTGATGACCATGACCATCTTCTTTGGTATCTCGGCACTCACCATTTTGTCCATCATCGCCGTTCCCGCTATCGTCATTCTTGGCAGCTACTCTGTCTGGCTGGCAGTGAGCGATGTAGGGGGGTTGGATCATTTAAAAGCAATTGTGCCGCAGACACCGCTGAATTTTTCCACGGCACTGGCGTTGGTCGTCGGATCGTTTGTCAGCGCAGGCACCTTAACCGCCGACTTCGTCCGCTTCGGGCGAAATGCCAAAGGCGCAGTGTTGATTGCCATGGTGGCTTTTTTCCTTGGCAACTCGTTGATGTTTATCTTCGGCGCCGCCGGAGCCGCCGCGGTAGGACAGGCAGATATCTCAGATGTGATGATCGCGCAAGGGCTGCTGCTACCCGCAATTGTCGTACTCGGCCTGAATATCTGGACAACCAATGACAACGCGCTGTACGCCTCCGGTCTGGGCTTTGCTAACATTACCGGCCTTTCCAGCCGCACGTTGTCCGTGGCCAACGGCATTATTGGAACACTGTGCGCATTATGGCTTTACAATAACTTTGTTGGCTGGCTGACATTCCTGTCGGCGGCGATCCCTCCTATTGGCGGAGTGATTATTGCCGATTATCTGTTAAACCACCGCCGGTACACCAACTTCAACACAGCACAGTTTATTCCCGTCAACTGGATAGCTATTCTGTCCGTCGCGCTGGGAATCGCCGCCGGACACTACATCCCTGGTATTGTGCCGGTCAACGCCGTACTTGGCGGCGTATTCAGCTATATCCTGCTGAATCCCCTTTTCAATCGTAGCCTTGCAAAATCCCCGGAGGTCAGTCATGCAGAATAACACCATCACCCTAACTCAAACCCGTCTGCAGGGGCGTGAAGGATTGTGGCAAATCACGATTGAAAACGGGCGTTTTAGCCGTATTGATCCCCAGGAAACAGCATCTGCGCCACAGGGCGAGGTGCTTGATGCTGAAGGCGGGCTGGCCATTCCCCCTTTCGTTGAACCACACATCCACCTGGACACAACGCAAACTGCAGGGGAGCCCAGCTGGAACCAGTCGGGTACGCTGTTTGAAGGTATTGAGCGCTGGGCCGAACGCAAGGCGATACTCACCCACGAAGACGTGAAAACCCGCGCCATGCAGACCCTCAAGTGGCAGATGGCCAACGGCATCCAGTATGTCCGAACTCACGTAGACGTTTCCGATCCTACGCTGACGGCGCTGAAAGCCATGCTGGAGGTGAAGCAGGAAGTGGCACCGTGGGTGGAGCTGCAGATTGTGGCGTTCCCACAGGAAGGTATTCTTTCTTATCCTAACGGCGAAGCGCTGCTAGAAGAAGCCGTGCGTTTGGGTGCCGACGTCATTGGCGCAATTCCTCACTTTGAATTCACGCGTGAATATGGCGTTGAGTCGCTGCACAAAACTTTCGCCCTGGCGCAGAAGTATGACCGACTTATCGATGTGCACTGTGACGAGATTGATGATGAGCAATCGCGCTTTGTTGAAACCGTCGCGGCGCTGGCGCATCGTGATGGTATGGGAGCGCGCGTGACAGCCAGCCACACCACGGCGATGCATTCCTATAACGGCGCATATGCTTCCCGCCTTTTCCGTCTGTTGAAAATGTCAGGTATTAACTTCGTTGCAAATCCGCTGGTGAATATTCACCTGCAGGGACGATTTGACACCTATCCTAAGCGCCGTGGCATCACCCGCGTCAAAGAGATGCTGGAAGCGGACATCAATGTTTGCTTTGGGCATGATGACGTTTTTGACCCGTGGTACCCGTTGGGAACCGCGAATATGCTGCAAGTTCTGCATATGGGATTACACGTGTGTCAGTTGATGGGGTACGGACAAATCAACGATGGGCTAAATCTCATCACCACCCACAGCGCGAAAACCCTGCACTTACAGGACTACGGTTTGAGTATTGGGAACTCCGCTAACCTGGTGATTTTACCTGCTGAAAATGGGTTTGATGCGGTTCGTCGCCAGACACCTGCACGTTATTCCATCCGTCATGGGCGGGTTATTGCCGAGACGGTACCAAGCCAGACAACACTCCACCTGGCGCAGCCAGAAGCGGTAACGTTTAAGCGCTAGATTTTCTTTTCGGACATGGCCGCAGACTCACAGCCTGCGGCAAAAACGTATGGCGAAATATTTTCTGTCAGGCTGCTAATCTGCAACACATCTGTTCAAGTTCTCCCTCAACCATTTTCGACAGTTTTTTACGCGCCAGCGGGCGGCTGCGTAATGGATATGCTCATACAGAGGATATATAAAATACATATATTTAAATATGAATGATTGAGCGGACAGTTTTTTATTACCAAGGGCTAAAACTAACTTTATGAAATCTGCGAATATGATCTTTAAAATAAATCATAAGCCACTATTTTAAAACGAAAAATAACCAACCTTCGATTATAAAAATACGATATCCACTCCAAAACACATGCCAGAAAAAATATAACATCCGCATTTAAAACAGCGTTATTACCGGATTTATCTTCTTCTCTGGCATGGAGTGAAAAAATGTTCGGCATTATTATCTCTGTCATCGTTTTATTAACGATGGGTTACCTGATCCTCAAAAACTACAAACCACAGGTAGTACTGGCTGCAGCCGGGATCTTCCTGATGATCTGCGGCGTCTGGTTGGGGTACGGCGCACTGGTCGCCAGCGACAAAAGCAGCGGTTATCTGCTGGTCGATATTTATAATGAAATTCTGCGCATGCTTTCCAACCGGGCGGCAGGTCTTGGGCTGTCCATCATGGCAGTAGGCGGTTATGCCCGCTATATGGATAGGATGGGTGCCAGCCGGGCAATGGTCAGCCTGTTGAGCCGCCCACTCAAGCACATCCGCTCACCCTATATTGTACTTGCCGCGACGTATGTCATTGGTCAAATCATGGCACAATTCATCACCAGTGCTTCCGGATTGGGCATGCTGCTGATGGTTACACTCTTCCCAACGCTGGTCAGCCTGGGCGTGAGCCGTTTATCCGCGGTAGCGGTCATTGCCACCTCGATGTCGATTGAATGGGGCATTCTGGAAACCAATTCAATTTTTGCCGCACAGGTTGCGGGGATGAAGATAGCCACTTATTTCTTCCACTACCAACTTCCTGTCGCGTCCTGCGTCATCATCGCCGTCGCCATCGCACACTTTTTCGTTCAACGCCGGTTTGATCAAAAAACACAACCAGACAGCACAGGCTTCAATGAACAAAAAACACTGGAAAATGTGCCGCCACTCTATTACGCCATTTTACCAGTGATGCCGCTGCTCCTGATGTTGGGCTCGCTGTTGCTGGCGCATATGGGATTAATGCAGACAGAGTTGAATCTGGTTGTGGTGATGTTAATGAGCTTGACGCTGACCATGTTTGTGGAGTTTCTTCATAAGCACAATCTGCGTGAGACTATGGATGATGTGCAGGCGTTTTTTGACGGCATGGGAACGCAGTTTGCCAACGTCGTCACACTGGTGGTGGCCGGTGAGATCTTTGCCAAGGGCTTAACCACTATTGGCACCGTCGATGCGGTGATTAAAGGTGCTGAACACTCCGGGCTTGGCGGTATCGGTGTGATGATCATTATGGCCGTGGTCATCGCCGCCTGCGCAATTGTAATGGGATCCGGGAATGCACCGTTTATGTCATTCGCCAGTCTGATCCCGGACATTGCTGCGGGGCTGCATATTCCTGCGGTCGTAATGATTATGCCGATGCACTTCGCCACCACGCTGGCTCGTGCGGTTTCACCGATTACTGCAGTGATTGTCGTGACATCCGGTATTGCTGGCGTGTCGCCTTTTGAGGTCGTAAAACGGACAGCCATCCCAATGGCGATAGGATTTGTGGTCAATATGATTGCCACTATCGCGCTGTTTTATTGATATCAGACGCAGAATGCAAAACAGGCCCGCAAGGGCCTGTTTGATTATTTCACTACGCGTAGCGCCGGACGCCCACCGCGAGGAGGCGGTGGAGTGTCATCCGGGTCGTTGTCGTCGGCATTGTCTGGCTTATCGCCATCAATAACGGACATGACCGTTTCATTCTCAAAACCCGACGCGTCGTTATCGTCATCGTTCAAGCTGGCGACATCTTCGTCGTAAGCGGCTTCCGGTTCGAACATCGTACCCGCGCCATTTTCGCGCGCATAAATAGCCAGAACCGCAGCCAGCGGCACAGAAACCTGACGCGGCACACCACCAAAGCGCGCGTTGAAACGCACTTCATCGTTAGCCAGTTCCAGGTTCCCAACTGCACGCGGTGCAATATTCAAAACAATTTGCCCATCACGTGCATATTCCATCGGAACCTGCACGTCCTGGAGCGTCACATCCACCACCAGGTGCGGCGTGAGCTGGTTGTCTAGCAACCACTCATAGAACGCGCGCAGCAGATACGGACGGCGTGGCGTTAGCTGTGGCAAATCCATACAGGTTAACCCCGGCCCAGACGCATTTCACGTTCAGGCTCAGTCAGAGAAGCCAGGAAAGAGTCACGTTCAAAGACGCGAGTCATATACCCTTTCAGTTCTTTCGAACCTGCGCCGTTGAATTCAATACCCAACTGCGGTAAACGCCACAGCAGCGGTGCCAGGTAGCAATCTACCAGGCTGAACTCATCGCTCAGGAAATAGGGTTTTTGACCAAAGACAGGGGCAATTGCCAGCAGCTCTTCACGCAGACGCTTACGTGCAACATCGGCTTCAGATGCGGAACCATTCACGATGACATTCATCAGCGTGTACCAGTCTTTTTCAATACGCTGCATGTACAGGCGGCTCTCACCACGCGCAACCGGGTAAACCGGCATCAGCGGAGGATGCGGGAAACGCTCATCCAGGTATTCCATAATGATGCGAGATTCCCACAGGGTCAGCTCACGATCCACCAGTGTCGGGACGCTCTGATTCGGGTTGAGGTCGATCAGATCCTGCGGTGGATTGTCCTTTTCCACGTGCTCAATCTCGAAACTAACACCTTTTTCAGCCAGCACGATGCGGACCTGATGGCTATAGATGTCAGTAGGACCAGAAAACAGCGTCATTACCGAACGTTTGTTGGCAGCGACAGCCATGAAAACCTCCAGGTATATTCAGAATTTTTACTGCTACCAGCCACTTAGTGGCCAGCCAGAAGTGATGTCACCCAGATTCGGAAAAGTCATTACTGTTCAAAATACAAACAAAAAATGAACAATACCGGATATTTGGGCAGAAAATTGGATGATAGTTTACCAGATTTTGTGACCTTTGTGGTGAGTCGATTCTGGAAATGGGGAAAAAGAGGTGGCAATCAGCGAATTACCGTGATTTTGGGCGGATGAAAATCATAAAAAAACCCGCCGAGGCGGGTTTTTTCGCAAATTGTAATCTGCCGAAGCAGAAAGCAATTAACGTTTGGAGAACTGCGGACGACGACGTGCTTTACGCAGACCGACTTTCTTACGTTCAACCTGACGAGCATCACGAGTAACGAAGCCAGCTTTACGCAGTTCGCCACGCAGGGATTCGTCGTACTCCATCAGAGCGCGGGTGATACCGTGACGGATCGCACCAGCCTGACCAGAGATACCACCACCTTTAACAGTGATGTACAGATCCAGTTTCTCAACCATGTCGACCAGTTCCAGCGGCTGACGAACTACCATGCGGGCAGTTTCACGACCGAAGTACTGTTCCAGAGAACGTTGGTTGATTACGATTTTACCACTGCCCGGTTTGATGAAAACGCGAGCTGCGGAACTTTTGCGGCGACCAGTGCCGTAGTATTGATTTTCAGCCATTGCCTATAATCCCGATTAGATGTCAAGAACTTGCGGTTGCTGTGCCGCGTGGTTGTGCTCGTTGCCAGCGTAAACTTTCAGTTTACGGAACATAGCACGACCCAGCGGGCCTTTTGGCAGCATGCCTTTAACCGCGATTTCAAGCACACGCTCAGGACGGCGAGCAATCATCTCTTCAAAGGTCGCTTGTTTGATACCACCGATGTGGCCGGTGTGGTGATAGTACACTTTGTCAGTACGCTTGTTGCCGGTTACAGCAACTTTGTCAGCGTTCAGAACGATGATGTAATCACCAGTATCTACGTGCGGAGTGTATTCCGCTTTGTGCTTACCGCGCAGGCGCAGAGCCAGTTCGGAAGCCAGACGGCCCAGAGTTTTACCGGTCGCGTCAACAACATACCAGTCGCGTTTTACGGTTTCTGGTTTAGCTGTAAAAGTTTTCATTAAAAGCTTACCCAAATAAATAAGTTACACGTTGGTGAACACCCAAACGTTTTGTCAGTTGAGGTTCACACGACATTGTCCAGCAAACCTACCCCTTCGAATAGCCTATGCCGGCGCATAGAAAGTTTTGGGAAAAAAACTCTCTCGTAACGTGGGGTCGCAAGATTATAGAGAAGTCAGGGTCAAAGATCGACCCCTTTATGTGATTTGCGGCAGGTTTAACCGGCTAAATGTTCCCGCTTCAGATACTCCTCGCTTTGCATCTCCTGCAAACGCGATAAACAACGCTGGAATTCAAACTTCAGGCGCTCGCCCTGGTAGATTTCATATAAAGGCGCTGCGGCGCTGACCACCAGCTTAACGTGGCGTTCGTAGAACTCATCAACCAGCGCGATAAAGCGTCGTGCTTCACTTTCCATCAGCGTCGTCATTACCGGTACATCAGACAGCAGCACCGTGTGGAACAGGCGCGACAAGGCGATGTAATCGTGCTGGCTGCGGGCATCGACGCACAGCGTAGTGAACGAGACCGCCAGCGTTTGGTTCTCAACGGCCAGCGTCTGCATCGGGCGGTGGTTAATCTCCAGCGTCGGCGCATGATCACCTTTCGCTCCCGCTAAGGCCAGCCAGAGCTTATCCATCTGCCGCTGCGTTTCATCATTAAGCGGGGACAGCCATAAGTGTGCCTGGGTTAACGTACGCAACCGGTAGTCAACGCCGGCATCCACGTTCATGATATCGCAATACTGTTTAATGGCTTCGATCGCGGGAAGGAAGCGCGCACGTTGCAAACCGTTACGATACAGTTCATCAGGCGGAATATTGGACGTTGCCACCAGCGTAATGCCGCGAGCAAATAGCGCCTTCATTAAGCCACCGAGCAGCATGGCGTCAGTAATATCCGAGACAAAAAATTCATCAAAGCACAGCACATCGGTTTCGGCTTTGAAGCGGTCAGCAATCACTTCCAACGGGTCGCTCTGGCCTTGCAGAGCCGTCAGTTCTTCATGCACGCGCAGCATGAAGCGGTGAAAGTGCAAACGCTGTTTACGTGCGCCAGGCAGGCTATGGTAGAACAAATCCATCAGCCAGGTTTTTCCGCGGCCTACGCCCCCCCACATATACAGACCGCGCACCGGCGTGTTTTCCTTCGACTCTCGTTTACCCAGCAATTTACCAAAGCGGGCCATCAGTCCACTCTCCTGCGCCGCTGGAGGTGCAATCGTGGTGAGCTCCTGGTAAATCGTTTCCAGTCGATTCACCGCTTCTTTTTGTACGTTGTCGGGTTGATGACTGCCGTCGTTAAGGGCCTGCAGGTATCGCGATGTCGGGGAAAGGCTTTGCATGATGTTATTGTTATTCCTTGAGAATCGATGTGCCGTCGCTCACGGTTGACGAAAAAAAGGCCGTTCTACATTACGTGATATAAACACGGGATTCCACTTCTACGGGATTAGCGGTTATAGTGGCATAATCAGGCGCAGGCATGGAGCCTAAAGCCAACACCCTACGGAAACAAAAGACAACGGGAGATGTTCATGACCTGGGAATATGCGCTAATTGGGTTAGTCGTCGGTATCATTATTGGTGCTGTAGCCATGCGTTTTGGTAATCGTAAATTACGCCAACAGCAGGCATTACAGTACGAACTGGAAAAGAACAAAGCTGAACTGGAAGAGTACCGCGAAGAGCTGGTGAGTCATTTTGCCCGCAGCGCTGAGCTACTGGATAACATGGCTGACGATTATCGTCAGATCTATCAGCATATGGCGAAAAGCTCCAGCAGCCTGCTGCCGGGCATGTCAGCGGAAAACAACCCATTCCGCAATCGTCTGGCTGAGTCTGAAGCGGGTAACGATCAGGCACCGGTTCAGATGCCGCGTGACTATTCCGAAGGGGCTTCCGGCCTGCTGCGTAGTGGCGCAAAGCGCGACTAACTGCACATCGTTAAGAAATTTATGGGGCGCAGCAATTGCGCCCTCCGCTTCTCTTCCCGTCCCAGCTATTATTTAGTCGTTAGCCTCATTGTGACCAAACCGAAAATTCAATAACATCAAACTGTTTTGAATCATCTTCCGTTTACTCAAGGTACGAGAGCAGGATCCATGAAAAAACAAACCCAGCTGTTGAGTGCATTAGCGTTAAGTGTCGGGTTAACTCTCTCGGCGCCATTCCAGGCCATTGCGTCGATTCCCGGCCAGGTACCCGGTCAGGCAGCGCTCCCCAGCCTCGCCCCCATGCTGGAAAAAGTGTTACCTGCCGTGGTTAGCGTGAGAGTCGAGGGCACCGCCGTTCAAGGGCAAAAAGTCCCGGAAGAATTCAAAAAGTTTTTTGGCGATGAGCTGCCCGATCAGCCCTCGCAGCCATTCGAAGGACTGGGTTCAGGCGTCATCATTGACGCAGCCAAAGGCTATGTTCTGACCAACAACCACGTTATTAATCAGGCGCAAAAAATTAGCGTTCAGCTGAACGATGGGCGCGAGTTCGATGCCAAACTCATCGGTAGCGACGATCAGAGCGATATCGCCCTGCTGCAAATACAGCATCCCAGCAACCTGACACAAATCGCTATCGCCGACTCCGATAAACTGCGCGTGGGTGACTTTGCTGTCGCCGTCGGCAACCCGTTTGGGTTGGGACAAACGGCAACCTCAGGGATCGTCTCCGCATTGGGTCGTAGTGGTCTGAACCTGGAAGGTCTGGAAAACTTTATTCAGACCGATGCGTCAATTAACCGCGGCAACTCCGGCGGTGCGTTGCTCAACCTGAATGGTGAGCTGATTGGTATCAATACCGCCATTCTGGCACCTGGCGGCGGCAGCATTGGGATAGGTTTTGCTATCCCCAGTAACATGGCGCGTACGCTGGCGCAGCAATTAATGCAGTTTGGCGAAATCAAACGTGGTCTGTTAGGTATTAAAGGTACTGAAATGACCGCTGATATCGCTAAAGCATTCAAACTGGATGTACAACGTGGCGCGTTTGTCAGCGAAGTTCTGCCTAACTCTGGTTCCGCCAAAGCGGGCGTGAAATCCGGTGACGTGATTACCAGTCTAAACGGCAAACCGCTCAGTAGTTTCGCCGAACTGCGTTCGCGTATTGCGACAACCGAACCGGGGACCAAAGTCAAACTGGGCCTGCTGCGTAACGGTAAACCACTGGAAGTTGAAGTGACGCTGGATACCAGTACATCATCTTCCGCCAGTGCGGAAATGATTGCACCGGCATTACAAGGTGCCACGCTCAGCGACGGGCAGCTAAAAGACGGAACCAAAGGCATTAGAATTGATAACGTTGAGAAAAGTAGCCCAGCCGCACAGGCCGGCCTGCATAAAGATGACGTCATCATCGCCGTTAACCGCGATCGGGTGAACTCGATTGCCGAAATGCGCAAAGTGCTGGAAACGAAACCGTCAATCATTGCTTTGCAGGTCGTTCGTGGTAACGAGAGTATTTACCTGCTTTTGCGTTAACCAGGACAACCGGACATCAGCCCCCCGTGTGATGTCCGGTAAACTCGTGATATGCTGCTGCCGTTCCCTTTTTTAATGACGCCGCCATCATGTTTGTGAAGCTTTTACGTTCGGTCGCGATTGGTTTAATCGTCGGCGCCATTCTGCTGGCCGCGATGCCCTCTCTGCGAAAAATTAATACGCTTACCGCACCACAGTTCGACAGCACAGATGAAACTCCTGCCAGTTATAACCCGGCAGTTCGCCGTGCTGCGCCTGCCGTGGTCAACGTGTACAACCGCAGTATGAACAGCACGACGCATAACCAGCTTGAGATCCGCACGCTCGGTTCAGGCGTTATCATGGATCAGCGCGGCTATATCATCACCAACAAGCATGTCATTAATGACGCCGACCAAATCATCGTCGCGTTGCAGGATGGACGTGTCTTTGAAGCGCTGCTTGTTGGCTCTGATACCTTAACCGACCTTGCAGTGTTGAAAATCAACGCAGCGGGCGGACTACCAACGATCCCGATTAATAACAAACGTGTACCGCATATTGGCGATGTCGTGCTTGCCATCGGTAACCCGTACAACCTTGGGCAAACAATCACTCAGGGGATCATCAGCGCCACGGGGCGTATTGGCCTGAACCCAACGGGCCGGCAAAACTTCCTGCAAACAGATGCCTCCATTAACCACGGTAACTCCGGCGGCGCGCTGGTTAACTCGCTGGGCGAGTTGATGGGGATTAACACACTGTCGTTTGATAAGAGCAATGATGGCGAAACGCCGGAAGGGATTGGCTTTGCAATTCCGTTTCAACTGGCGACGAAAATCATGGATAAGCTGATTCGCGACGGGCGCGTTATTCGTGGCTACATCGGCATCAGCGGGCGTGAAATTGCACCGCTGCACGCACAAGGTAGCGGCATGGATCAAATTCAGGGGATTGTCGTGAACGAAGTGGCCCCGGATGGTCCGGCGGCCCAGGCCGGAATTCAGGTCAACGACCTCATCATTTCGGTAAATAATAAACCGGCAGTATCAGCACTGGAGACCATGGATCAGGTCGCAGAGATTCGCCCCGGTTCGGTTATCTCAGTGGTTGTGATGCGCGATGATAAGCAATTGACGCTGCAGGTAACGATTCAGGAATACCCTGCCACCAATTAACGCTACGTCTACCTCTCACTTGCCATAAAAAAACCGGAGCACAATATATGCTCCGGTTTCTATTAGGCGATATCATAGGGAGTTAGCATGTAATGCCTGATGGCACTACGCTTATCAGGCCAACAAATACACGCTGGCCTCCCCTGGCGTTTTACTTAACGAACTCTTCGCCCAGGGTGATATCTTTCTTCAGCGTGTCCAGCATGCCTTCCAGCGAGCTTTGTTCGAACGCGCTCAGTTTCCCGATGGACTGACGTTCTTCTACGCCATTTTTGCCCAGCAGCAGCGGCTGAGAGAAGAAGCGAGCGTACTGACCATCGCCTTCAACGTAAGCGCATTCCACGACACCCTTTTCGCCGCTCAGCGCACGAACCAGTGACAGACCGAAACGTGCTGCAGCCTGACCCATAGACAGGGTTGCAGACCCGCCACCGGCTTTTGCTTCCACAACTTCAGTACCCGCGTTCTGGATACGTTTAGTCAGGTCAGCCGCTTCTTGTTCTGTGAAGCTTACGCCAGGAATTTGTGACAGCAGCGGCAGAATGGTCACACCTGAGTGTCCACCGATAACCGGGACTTCAACATCGCCAGGCTGCTTGCCTTTCAGTTCCGCCACAAAGGTGTTGGAGCGGATGATGTCCAGCGTCGTTACGCCAAACAGTTTGTTCTTATCGTATACGCCTGCTTTTTTCAGCACTTCAGCAGCAATAGCAACGGTCGTGTTCACTGGGTTAGTGATGATACCGATACACGCTTTCGGACAGGTTGTAGCAACCTGCTGCACCAGATTCTTCACGATGCCAGCATTCACGTTAAACAGGTCAGAACGGTCCATACCTGGTTTACGCGCAACACCCGCAGAAATCAGCACCACGTCAGCACCTTCCAGTGCAGGGGTCGCATCTTCACCGCTGAAGCCTTTGATTTTCACAGCAGTAGGGATATGGCTCAAATCAACGGCCACACCAGGAGTTACTGGAGCGATGTCGTACAGGGAGAGTTCTGAACCTGAAGGCAGTTGGGTTTTTAACAGTAATGCTAGCGCCTGACCGATACCACCAGCAGCGCCGAGGACTGCAACTTTCATCCTAAACTCCTTATTATATTGATAAGCAAAATGTCTATTGCTCCGCGGCGGCGACCTTAATTCACAAATCCAATGAATTCAATAACCACGCTTCAAGAATGCGTAGTCACGCAAATTTGGCTTTTATGCATTTAACTTACGTAAAATAAAACCTAAGTTACGTAATTCAAAACCACTCGCACAGTAGAGCAACTTTCCAACAGGTGCTGACAATATACCCTACAGCCCTCTCAAAACAACATCAATTTGATAACATTTAATTTACTTTCAATCTTATTTGCGAGCCGTGACACAGGCATGTTTCTTGATAACGAAATTTGATAAAATCCCGCTCTTTCATAACATTATTTCAGCCTTGAACGAGGCAGACCGTTTGCATAAAAATTCATCTGTATGCACAATAATGTTGTTTCTACCGCCATATTACGGGTGACTTATGCGAAGCTCGGCTAAACAAGAAGAATTAGTTAAGGCGTTTAAAGCGCTACTTAAAGAAGAAAAATTCAGCTCTCAGGGCGAAATCGTCCTCGCGTTGCAGGATCAGGGCTTTGATAATATCAACCAGTCCAAGGTTTCACGCATGCTGACCAAGTTTGGTGCCGTGCGTACCCGCAATGCGAAAATGGAAATGGTGTACTGCCTGCCTGCAGAGCTGGGCGTCCCGACAACATCAAGCCCGTTGAAAAATCTGGTGCTGGATATCGACTACAACGATGCCGTTGTCGTTATTCATACCAGCCCAGGGGCTGCGCAGCTGATTGCTCGCCTGCTGGATTCACTGGGTAAAGCAGAAGGTATTCTTGGCACGATTGCGGGTGACGATACCATCTTCACCACACCGGCCAAAGGTTTTACGGTAAAAGACCTGTACGAAGCCATTCTGGAACTGTTTGAACAAGAACTGTAATTCCCTTCCCCGTCACGCCCTGTGGCGGGGGAAAAATCTCTCTTTTCTGTTCCCCTCCTCAGTTTTCCACTACCGAACATTTAACAAATAGTGCGTTTCACCGCCAAAACACATTCACGCGGTGAATGATACTCATCAAAAACGCACAATTTGCAAAATATTGTATCAGTATGAATTTATTAATTTTATTTTCAAGAAGAAGCTCTAATCTGTATTTTTAATTCCATATAGTTATAAAAAATACTTTTCTTAACACCCAATTACCATGGAAACAATTAGCGTGGTATTAATTTATCACGTGATTAGTGTATACTTGATTTTGTGATGAGGGTCACGAAACAAAGACCCCTAATAAAAGAATTCGACGAGGTAAATATCATGAAAATCAAAACCACTGTTGCAACTTTAAGTCTTCTCTCAGTTCTCTCTTTCGGTGCAAGCGCCGCTGTTAATCAGGTGAACTCGCAAGAAGCACAGAATCTGCAATCCATGGGTACTATCTCTGTGTCTCAGATCGGTAGCTCACCAATGGATATGCGTCAGGCAATCGCCGCTAAAGCAGAAAAAGCGGGCGCCAGCAGCTATCGTGTCACTGAACTCCGTGAAGGTGCTCACTGGCATGCAACCGCAGAATTGTACAAATAAACCCTCGTCGTCTAGTCCGACGACTTGCCCCCGCCTGCCGGGGGCTTTTTTATGCCTGTTTTGAGTGGCTAACGTTAAAGCGTAATTGCCCTTCGAGCTCTTCTTCTGCTTCATCGAACAGTAAAATCAGCGCGCCATATCGTCTGCGTAACTTATCCGGTAAATGGACAAATTCGATTTCCAGAGGTAACGGCAAGATTTCCCCAACCACAACCTCCCACAAAGAATCTAAATCAACCACCTTTTCCCGGGCCAGACCGAATGTACGCGCAAACTCACGGTAGAAATCACTCTGATTTTCAATTTCGTCAAAATCAAACGTATAGATATTCATCTATAGCCACCATCCCGACGCCAGTTACTCTACAGACCACCGATATGCAGGGTCTTCCTCAACCTGTTTCCCGTGTATCCCGCCAGCAAAATTTTATGTTCCTGCGGTCCAGGCATCGTTTATCACCCCAGCTAAATGCTCGTCTTAAGTATAGCGCTGCCTCAGTGTGCGCAATACGCCAGGAATGAATTGTTCACTGTTTAGATAAAGAGAGGTACGTCACATTTTTGTGCAAGACTATGACTGCGTTTCAGAAACAGTATGAAACACGTTGGCCATAACGTTCTGAAAAATAATAGGTCCGATATCGATATGATATTTTCAATATGAAAATCATATTAATAACCGCACTTATCATATTGGATTTGTAATTGAAGCCTCCACAAAATGCCTGCAACTGAATAGTCTCTGGAGTCGATATGTCCATGTCTGTTGTCAACGATACCCCGTATGAAGCGGCTGAAACTCTGCGTGCAGCAAAACCCAATTTTCATCCACGTATCGCTCTGATACTTGGGTCAGGTCTGGGGGCGCTTGCCGATCGCATGGAAAATAAAACCACGCTTTCATATCAACAATTACCTGGGTTTCCGGTCAGCACCGTAATCGGCCATGCCGGGGAAGTGGTGATGGGGACGCTTTATGGCATCGACCTCATCTGCATGAAGGGACGTGGGCATTTTTATGAAGGGCTGGGAATGGGCATCATGACCCATGCCGTGCGTACCTTTAAACTGTTGGGCTGCGAATTTTTATTCTGTACCAACGCCGCGGGTTCACTGAACGTAGATATTCCTGCAGGTAGTCTGGTTGCCCTCAACGATCACATCAACACCATGCCATCTACCCCACTTGTCGGGCCGAACGATGAACGCTTTGGTCCTCGCTTCTTTAGCCTCGCTAACGCATACGATCGCGAGCTGCGCCAGCAGCTTCACGGTGCCGCAGAGCAGTTGGGTATCACGCTTCATGAAGGGGTTTTCGTCTCTTATCCTGGCCCTAATTTTGAGACGGCTGCGGAGATTCGCATGATGCAACGTATGGGCGGCGATGTGGTCGGTATGTCGGTGGTACCGGAAGTGATAGCTGCACGCCATTGTGGCCTGAAAGTACTGGCCGTTTCAGCCATCACGAATATGGCTGAAGGCCTCAGTGATGTTGAGCTTTCCCATGAACAAACGCTGAAATGCGCAGCCATGGTGACCGAAGATTTTATTCGTTTGATCAGCCAGTTCCTCAAACAGTACGCCTGATCGTGGTTCCGTAGACGGACGGGTCGCCCTGCTCCGTCTGGAGAAAAGTTATGCCAGACAATCAGTTTTCTCGCGCAAATCTCAATGCCGTTTCGTACCTGAGCTATTACTTTGTTGGCGCACTGGTGTCGACACTGGGGATTGTGCTTGGGCCACTGTGTGCCGCTTTTCATAAAGACCCCAGCTTTATCGGGCAGGTCTTTACCTTGATGAACATCGGCATGTTTGTGCCTATTATGCTTGGCGGCATTCTGATGAAAAAATGGGGGCTGAAAAAACCATTAGTTATTGCTGCAACGCTCACCGTGATTATCAGCGCCGTGCTTTTTATCCAACCAACCTTAACACTGTTTAGCGTTGCAGTGGCCGGCATTGGTGCCTGCGGGGGCGTGTTTATGACCATCGGCAGTTATCTGGTGGTCCGTATTAATCCCGATGAAAAGAGCCGCTCTTCCAGCCTGATTTTTACCGATTTCTTTTTCAGCTTTGCCGGAGCAACCCTTTCTTTACTGTTAGCCTGGATGTTTAAACTGGGTGCCAGTTGGATTGCGATGTATGGGATTATGGGCGGTCTGGGCGCGCTGATGTTGGCACTTACCCTGCGTTGTCGCTTCCCATCGACAGAGGTTGCGCAGCCGCAGCGACACGAGAAAACGGAAGAGTCAGAACCCTGGGGGATCTCCGTCTATTTAATCTGTTTTACTCTCTTTGCTTTCCTGCTGGCTGAACCCATTTTTACCATGTGGACACCGGGCTACCTGCAATCGCGTTTTACACTTCAGGCGCAGGATGCCGCGCTGTTCACTACTGTGTATTGGGTGACGAAAGCCATTGGCCTGTTCCTGAATCAGTTCACCGTGAAGTGGATGAAGCTGCGCACTTTCCTGCTGATCTGCGCAAGCATTGGTCTGGTCTCCATTGCGCTGATTGCCAACAGCAACAATACCACGCTGATTCTGGTAGCGTGCGGCGTGTTTGGTTTCTTTAACTCCGGTTTATTCTCCGGCCTGATGAGCTATGGCTCACTGCAGGTGAGCCGCAGTTCACCAACCTTGATCTCCGCCTTGTTGACGTGCGGCACAGTGGGCACGCTACTGTTTGCCAGCGTATCCTCCATGGTAAACAGCCACCTTGGTCTGCAGGGGGCGGTGAATACGTCAACTGTCGCCTATTGTGTGTTACTGCTGACGCTGGTTATCGCTGTTGCCTGCAGCCAGGCCGAGCGTCTCGCCCGCTCGACATCCGCTGCGGTTTGACAAGCTTTGGGGAGGACGGCATGATGCCGTTTCTCTCCCTCTCTTACGCGTAACCAGCATGATTGATCTCCAGGCCAATAGCCGAATTCGTCTTCGAACATTGCGTTATTTTCAGGTTCTCGCTGACGAGCTGCACTTTGGCCGGGCCGCGGCCCGGTTAAACATCTCTCAACCACCGTTGAGTATGCAGATTAAAGAACTGGAAGAGATCCTTGAAACGACACTATTTGAACGTACCAGCCGTAAAGTGGTTCTCACGCGAGCCGGGCAGGTATTGAAAACGGAAGTCGATCGTATCCTGAGTACCACCGATCAATCCCTCAATTATGTGCGACAGATTGGCCGTAGCGAACATCAACATTTCAACATTGGGATAGTCGGTAGCGCACTGTGGGGGACGCTGCTTACGCGTCTAAAGGGCTTTAAAAAGCAACAGCCGTACGTAAACTGGAGCTTGCAGGAGCTTTCCCAACATCAGCAAATTGAAGCCTTGCATGCCCGGACGATTGATATCGCGATTAGCCGGAACGTACTGCCCCAATCCGAGACGAATATTCGTAGCCAATTGATTTCCCGCGAAGCGGTTGCTCTCGCCGTACCTGAACACGATCCTCTCTGCCAACACCAAAGCGTCTCACTGGCGATGCTCGCTGAACGCCCCATCATTTCGCTTTCATTTAATCAAAGCAATTTCGCCCGTCAGGTACATGACCGCTGTGTTGAGGTAGGATTTTATCCTCTGATTACCCACCAGGTTAACGAACCGCAAACCGCGCTGGCGCTGGTTAGCGCAGGAATGGGCCTCTCTTTGCTGCCAGAAACCTGCGGATTGATCCACTGGCCAGGCGTTCGTTTCTTACCGTTGAATGACCCTATTCCAGCCGATCTTTATGCCTACTGGTACGACGAACCGCTTTCCACATTAATGAACGCGTTTATCATGACATTACAGGGGCGGTAAAACTGAAACCGGAAGAAATATCCTCTTCCGGTTAGATGATTTATGAATTGCTGGTCAGTGCATGCTGGTATTTGTGCAACATTCCCGTGAGTCGTTTCACTGGCTCCGTTACCTGAGGCGGGGCTTCCCAGAGCGTTAATTTTTCCTGGTAGATATCAAGCTCCTCCAGCAACTGACTAAAGTAGCGTCGGCGTTTATCATCATTCACTGCAGAAATAACATGATCGGCAGTACGGCGAAGTTGCCGATGAAACGCCGATAAATCGTCGTTTACTGGTACAGGTGCATCACGTAAACGCTGGTGAGCAATAATCATCGTCAGCGCCAGGCGGAACTTTGCCAGATCGCCGGGGAATTTGTTCATCAGTAAAAACAGCTGCTGATACAATGCCGGAAGGTGATTTTCTTTTCGACGCACAACATTGGTGGTCATTGCGGAGACCGCTGCCGACACAAACTGGTTAAGCAACACACGACCTGTTCTGTCACGCGAGTTATCGCGCACCAGCAGAATCACGATAAATGCCAATACACAGCCGACAATCTGCCCCAGTGCACTGTCGAGGAACTGACTAAAGTGGAACGTCATCGGGTTATCAAGAACGATGATGTTAATGGTGCTCGCCAGCGCCCCCATTGAGCCCAAACGCCGCTTTTGCACCTCGATACCCAGAAAGAATCCCAGCACCGCCAGACTCAGACACAGCAATAACATGCTTTGCTGGGTATTGGGGATAATTACCAAAAAATAGAGCGCCCCCAACGGTAATGCTGCCAGCGTGCCATAGATAAAGTCGATGGCCACCATGCGGGGGTTAGGCAAACGCATGGCCAACGAGGTGACGACCGCAATCATTACCATCGCACCACTACCTGATGTCCAGCCGGTCCACAACCAGAATAAGGTTCCCAGCACACAGGACAGCGTAGTACGCCAGAAGTTGACCATTGCATGGTGACGTTCAGCGGATTCCACTTTCACCACCGGCTCGCCCTGCAGGATCTCTTCTTCTATTGCACTGATTTTGGTATTGCTGACCACGCCGCGTTTCAACAGCAGGTAGCGCGTCGCCGCGCCGGCCCAGCTGTATATCGTCACTGGCGTATCACGCTCACCGGTCCAGACAATCACACGGCGCATCCGCTTCAGTTGTTTATGTACGTCCTGCACCGTTTCAACCGGTGTATCAAACAACTCGCGGAAAGTATCTGTAATCAGTTCTGGTCGCGTATTCTGGATAAGATAGGTTTCGCAGGACTGAGTAATAAGCGTCAGTGACAGTGTGTTCAACGCTTTGAGCCTACGATTGGCGCGCACCCAGCGTGAGGATTCCATGTTCAGGTTGCTGCGCATACCTTCCAGCGCCGCCGTACGACGAACTAAAGTGCCCCAGGCCTTGTCCACCTCTTCGCTATCACCATGCTTTATACACAGCTGCATAAGCTGATATTGCGCCACCAGAAGGCTGTCCAACTCGACATCTATCTCCTGTTTCACTGAACGGGGCGAAAAGAGTAGGTCGGCGATGATAGCGCAGACAATCCCCATCACAATCTCGCTGCAGCGTTCGAGCGCAAATTGTGGCGTCAGCAGAGGCTCCGCCTGAATGGTAATGACGATAATCAGCGCCGTGTAACCCGAAAGCCCCCAGGCATAGGAGTTTTCGATCTTTACCAGTGAAGAGATCCAGGTACAAAAACCGGCCCAGATACAGCACACCAGGATCATCAATAGCGGCGCACGGATCATACTGATGATAATGATCAGCGCGGCAATACAGCCAATAAATGTCCCAACAATACGCAGCATACCGCGGTAGCGGATAGCGCCTGAATAAGGTTCTCCACCGGCGGCAAAGGCTGGGCCTGCCGCCACAATGGCTGCGGTCAGGACTGCCCAACGAGGGGTCTCAAGCTGGAAATGAAAGCCAACAAATAACGCCAGTACAATGGCGCATGCCAGCTTTACCGCAAAGCGGATATGCTGATTGGCAATGGAGAAAATACCCATCACAATTAACCAAACTCGCGCAGACGGTGCGCCATTTTACGGAAGAACGACTCCTGGCTGGCATCGCGATCCTGCTTACCGGTAATAACGACGGTAGCCGTAGTACCGGCCGGCCACATCATTCCCTGTTGATCGTCAAGACGAATACGCACCGGCACGCGCTGCGCCAGACGAACCCATTCAAGATTAGAATCGATGGTTGCCATACCTTTCGCATCCCGTGTGCTGCTGGCATTTGTCACGCCTGCCGCCACGCTATCGACGGTGCCTTTCAACACATTATTACTGCCAAGCGGGGTGATCTCAGCGCGATACCCAGGACGTACACCTTCCAGCTTAGTCTCTTCCATATAAGCCAGTACATAGAATGAGTGCTGTTTTACCAGTGCTACCGCTGTCGATCCACGCGTAATAAATTCGCCGCTATAGACGTTCAGGTTAGTCACCCAGCCATCTGCCGGCGCGCGAATCACGGTACGTTCGAGATCTAATGTTGCCAGATCGCGAGTCGCCTGAGCTTTCGCCAACTGGTGTAATACGGTTTGCAGTACGTTGTTTGATTGGTCAATCTCTTCACGAGACATTGCCTGCACGCCCAGTCGGTTACGACGACCGGCTTCCTGGCGTTTTTCCTGTGCCAGAACCTGATAATAAGCAACGTCCGCTTCCGCCTGTTCGAGGGCTTTTTTATAACGTGGCTGATCGATAGTGAACAGGACCTGATCCTTTTTCACCAGTTGGTTATCATGGACGTTAACATTGGTGATAAGACCCGCGACATCCGGTGCAATGGCGACGACATCAGCGCTAAAACGTGCATCACGCGTCCACGGTGACTCGGTGTAATAGACCCATGCGCGGAAAATAGCGATAAAGGCCAGAATGACCAGTACGAGAGTTATAGCCGTACGGGAGAGTTTTTTTGTTAGTGTTTTCACTTCAACCTCAAACGAACAGGCGCGATATTAAATAGAAAAGGCAGCAATACAGCGCGGTGTTAAACAGAGCCGGATGCCAGACAAAATCATAGATGCCAGTCGGAACTAACACCCGGCGCACCAGCCAGAAAATCGCCAGTGACAAAAGCAATTCGAAAAAAATCGGTGGGAAGGACAGACCAAACACCACGATAACGGGAAACAGACTCATGTTGACCTTGGTAGCTTAAGAGAGTGCAGGTGATCGATTATTTAGCGTATGTCACCGCAGAGAAGGGCAAGGATGAGCCAGGCGAGAGCGACATAGCTGTTATTTGAATAATAATATATTAGCGTAACTGTTATGCTGTTATCTATATTATGTGATCTAAATCACTTTTAAGCCAGAGTGAACAATGGAACGATTAAAACGAATGTCGGTGTTCGCCAAAGTTGTCGAACTGGGCTCTTTCACCGCCGCCGCAAGACAGTTGCAAATGAGCGTTTCATCGATAAGCCAGACGGTATCCAAACTGGAAGATGAGTTGCAGGTTAAGCTGCTAAACCGCAGCACACGCAGCATTGGGCTTACCGAGGCGGGTAAAATTTATTATCAGGGTTGCCGCCGAATGCTGCACGAAGCGCAGGATGTTCACGAGCAACTGTATGCTTTTAACAACACGCCCATCGGCACGCTACGCATTGGTTGTTCTTCAACCATGGCACAAAATGTCCTCGCCGGATTGACCGCAAAAATGCTCAAAGAGTATCCTGGACTGACGGTAAATCTGGTGACGGGAATACCAGCACCCGACCTGATTGCCGACGGTCTGGACGTGGTTATCCGCGTGGGCGCCCTGCAGGACTCCAGCCTTTTTTCGCGTCGTCTGGGGGCTATGCCGATGGTGGTCTGCGCGGCAAAAAGTTATCTCGCCCAGTTTGGTGCCCCGGAGAAACCCGCCGATCTCAGCAATCATTCGTGGTTGGAATACAGCGTTCGTCCGGATAATGAGTTCGAATTAATTGCCCCGGAGGGGATTTCTACCCGTCTGATCCCAGAGGGACGTTTTGTGACCAACGATCCGATGACACTGGTGCGCTGGCTGGCGGCAGGCGCGGGCATTGCTTATGTACCGCTGATGTGGGTGATCAACGAGATCAACCGCGGCGAAGTGGAGATCCTGCTCCCCCGCTACCAGTCAGATCCACGTCCGGTGTATGCGTTATATACCGAAAAGGATAAGCTGCCGCTCAAAGTGCAGGTGGTGATTAACTATCTGACCGATTATTTTGTCGATGTGGCGCAACTGTTTCAGGGAATGTACGGCCGGGGAAAAGAGAAGTAAAAAAGTCCTTGCCGGATAAGGCGTTGACGCCGCATCCGGCAAGATGCCCGATAGCACGGGTGCTTATCGGGCTTACATCATGATGTTACGCGGTGCCACCTACGGTCAGGTTATCCACCTTCAGCGTCGGCTGGCCCACGCCAACCGGCAGACTCTGTCCTTCTTTACCGCAAACACCCACTCCGTTATCCAGTTTCAGGTCGTTGCCCACCATCGAAATCTGCTGCATCGCTTCAATACCGGAGCCAATCAGCGTCGCGCCTTTCACCGGTTTGGTCACTTTACCGTTTTCAATCAGATACGCTTCGGAGGTAGAGAACACGAATTTCCCGGAAGTGATATCCACCTGGCCGCCGCCAAAGTTAGGCGCATAAATACCGTATTCGACAGACTCGATGATCTCCTGCGGCGTGGATTTCCCCGGCAGCATATAGGTGTTGGTCATACGCGGCATCGGCAGGTGCGCATAAGATTCACGGCGACCGTTACCCGTTGGCGCCACGCCCATCAGGCGCGCATTCAGTTTGTCCTGCATGTAGCCTTTCAGAATACCGTTTTCAATCAGCACGTTGTACTGACCCGGCGTTCCTTCGTCATCAATGGCTACTGAACCACGACGATCTGCCATCGTGCCATCATCAACGACGGTGCACAATTCTGACGCCACCAGCTCACCCATATGACCGCTGAATACCGAAGTGCCACGGCGGTTAAAGTCACCTTCCAGACCATGACCGACCGCTTCATGCAGCAGAACGCCAGGCCAGCCAGCGCCAAGTACCACCGGCAATGTGCCCGCTGGCGCGGCTACTGCAGAGAGATTGACCAGCGCCATACGTACGGCTTCTTTCGCCCATGCGTCAGCACGAACTTCGCCATCAAGGGAGGCGAGGAAGTAGTCATAACCGAAGCGACCGCCGCCACCGCTGGCACCACGCTCGCGTTTACCGTCTTCTTCTACCTGCACGCTGACGGACAGTCGTACCAGAGGACGAACATCTGCCGCCAGTGTTCCATCCGTCGCCGCAACCAGAATCAGCTCATACACACCGGTCAGGCTCGCCGTCACTTCCTGCACACGCTTATCAGCGGCACGCGCAACTCGGTCAACACGACGCAGAATATCTAGTTTCTCTTCCCGGCTCATGCTCTGTAATGGATCAACCGAGGTGTAGAGTGCCTGATGCTCTACCGCACCCAGCGTTTTTACTTTGCCATCACCGCTGTCACGCACGATAGTACGCGCGGCATGAGCACTTTGCTCCAGCGCCAGCAGGCTTATTTGGTCCGCGTAGGCAAACCCTGTTTTTTCGCCGCTGATGGCACGCACGCCAACGCCCTGATCAATATTGTAAGAACCATCTTTAATGATGCGGTCTTCTAAAACCCAGGATTCGTGGTAGCTCGACTGAAAATACAGATCGCCGTAATCAAGACGGCGTTCGGCCAGTTGGCCCAGGATGGCGAACAGATCCTGATGTTTCAGGCCATTCGCCGCTAGCAATTGTTCACTTACCAGGTTCAGACTCATCGTTTTGCTACTCATTAGTTACTGTTGTAGGCCTGATAAGACGCGCCAGCGTCGCCATCAGGCGCTTCAATGCCCGGATGGCGGCGTAAACGCCTTATCCGGCCTACGGACTGCGGTAGAAGTTCTCTGTTGAGATTGGGGCAATTACTCGTCCCCGTCAAATCATTGCTGGCTTTCTTTGCGCGGCTGGCGCAGAACTTCGTTAATCTGTGGCTTATCGACCGGACCGGTAATGCGATAGCGCAGAATTGAAACTTTGCTCCACAGCGGCCCCAGAACTTTACTGGCGGCAAATACCGCCGCGCCGACAATCGGGTTGACGGCAAACGCCGCGGCCACCCCGACGGTGGCAGAAATTTCAGGTGCGACAACGGCTTCCATATCCAGTTCGCGACGTACCAGATTCACCGAACCTTTCATGGCGATATCCGCTTCCAGGCCATCCACCAGCGTATCATCAGTGTGCATCACACCGTCTTTGATCCACGCCGTACTGCGGATAGAGTCAAAGTAAAAACCTTCACTGAACGTATCGCTAAAATCAAAACGCAGTTTACGCAAGAGCGCATCAAAGCTCAGCAGACGTAGCAGTTGTCCCGCATGTCCGGTGCTAAGTTCAGTCAATTCACCTTTGCCTAAACGGGTGCGCAAAATGCCATTCAGTGAAGCTTCATCCGGATCCCAGGGCGGATTACGCCAGTGCAGATCGTACTCGACGTTAAAGGAAGAGTTACGAATCGGGGTAGATACGCCAAAGAAACCCGCGGCTGCATCAATCTTGTTGCCATTCAGCTTTCCTTTCAGCGACGTACGCTCCTTGCCCGGCACATTGACCCATTCGCCATCGGCGGTCAGTCGGGCAAACCCGGTATCCAGTAGACCGTTGCTCAACGTTAATGTGTCACCTTTTATCGCGACATCGGCATCAATGCGCCCATATTTTTGCCCCCACATCCAGCACTCTTCGCAACGTATCTGCGCATCCGGCCAGCCACGGAAGCTGATGTTATTGATGGCAGAGAACGGCGAGGCTGGCGTTGTATTGGGCGATGACGTTGCAGCGCTCGGGTTGAAATACAGGTACTTGATATTGGCAAGCCACGGAGCATTATTGCGCATAGCCAATGTGGCGTTAATTTCACGCCCCTGCGCCCGTACGCTGGTACCATTAAGCCCAGGTTCAGACACTATGCTCAGGTTATTCCACTGCTGGCCGCCCAATGATAAAGAAGGCGTGCGCACCGCAATACGCTGCGGGAAGTTCGCATTACTTCCGACGTTATCCGCCGCGCCTTTCTGGAACAATGCCAGCCATTGCGCACCGTCCATGGGCGGAAGATTAAGTTCAATACCCTGCTGGTCAGGAAGCGCTGGCACGGTACGGCTTTCCGAAGTCCAGATAGCGCGATCAAGCGTCAGTTTCTGATTCAGCAACCAGCGGCTGTTAAAGTGGTTCTTGCTTCCGGCGTTACCGGTCAGATCGAAGCTGCGCAGGTTGCCCTCAGCCTTAACATTAACCGGCAGCGACTCGCCGGCTACCTTGTTTAACGGAGCAGGTAAGTGACTACTTACATTTTTCAGGTCACCTTTCAGCTCAATGTTGTAGGTCGCTCCGGCATGATATGGCAGGTCAATGCCAACCTTACCGTTCCACGCCATACTGCCGCTTAAGGCATCATTCACCTGTGCGGGGAGTATCCCCATACGAGTTGGCTGCCAGTCGCCATTCAGATTCACAGCAACCTGGTAAGCTTTTGCACCCTCGGTAGTGGAAAAGTCGACATTCAGAGGCTGATTAAACCAGTTCGCCGTCATCGGCTCACTCTTGAGATCGCCGTTGATAAAGCTGAATTTACCATTCAAATTCTTCAGCGTGCTGTCGAGCGGCTTGATAAACAGACTGTTATTTCGCAGATTCACATCGCCTTTGGCCGCAACCAGAGAACCATCTAACGGGATATCAAGATGTAAGCGAGCACTCACATCGCCGTCAATTTGCAGCTGTTCCAGTGTGGCACCAAGCGACTCTTTCAGCGGTGTTTCGTCGAAATAAGGCCCAACCGCTTTGCCCGGCCCGTTGATGTCGGCATCAATCAGCAGTTTTTCTTTTGCGTAGTCAGGGATATTTGCCGTCAGATTTGTGGCTTTTACCCCCCCCAGATTGACGCTATCCGTCTTCATCCACAGGCCATCGTTAATGAAGTTCAGTTCAATATTGAGGTCAGTCAGTGCGGGCCAGTCCGGCTGGAAGGCAAATTTTGCATGACGCAGCGGCACCAGCACCTGGAACTGACCTTCGTTATGCAGATACGGGAACAGATGTGGGTTACCACCATAAACCAGCGTGGCGTTATCCGCCTCACCGCCCTGAATTGCCCCACTGAGGTAATCAACCAGCTCTTTCCCCATCAGGTTTTCCGGGAAATAGCGCCAGGCCTGGGAGCCATCGTGAGTGCTAATCCCCGCCAGAATCCCCAGCCACGGCTCATCACCTGTTGGTTGCAGATAACGAAAACCGCCACGCGCATGTACCGCTTTCGCTTTAACGTCAATATTGCGCCCGTCTAGCTGAAAGCCATTTTCATTCTTCAGCCAACTGAGCGTTGCCACGCCATCTTCTATCTCCAGCGGGGCACGAAAGACGGTTTCATACGGCATTTTTGCCTGCTTCATGGAGGCCGTTAATGCGCCATTTTCCACGCTGCCAGACAATGTCCCGGAGAAATGTTCTGCCCCCGGCAGCAACTTCCACTGTTTCCAGGCCAGATCGGTCCACGAGGACTGGAAACGGGTTTTTTCGGTCGCCTGTAACGGGATATCCAACGCCAGCACATTTATCTTGCCGCTCGGTTGCGTGGCCCGCCAGATATCGCCCAATGCCGGAGATAACTTAGCGGCCATCGGGCGTAGCCCCTCTAACCCGGCTAACTCCAGGTTACTGGCGCGGATACGTAATTCGTCGCTGCGCTTGTTATTAGCGCCCCCCACTTCCTGCTCAGGGAACCAGGCCAGCGTTAATGCGCCACTCGGCCAGGGTTTGTCATCCATCGTGATGCGCGTATCCGGGATAGCGAACAGCCAACCGGAGTGCTCACGGCTGACATGCGCAGTCAGGTTATCGACGGACAACGTGTGGATGTTGTTCTCCCCCTTCCAGCTTGCGCCGCCCTTTTTCAACCAGACATCGCCACCAGAGATTTCGCCTTTGCTGAGCGTCATCCAGCCTTCCAGACTAAAGCGCGCGGTTTGCAGCGCAACATTGTCCTGCATCCATTTCCCCAACCACGGCTTAACGTCGATGTCGTCAGCCTGCAGCCAGACTCGACCATTATTCAGCAGTCCGTCATCATCACGCAGATCCATACGCACCTGCATAACACCGTGCTGGCCGGTCAGGCTGGAGAGGCTGACCTGGCCTTCAGCACGATGCCGGTTTTTACCGTTCAACCAGGTTAACTGAGGGATCGCCAGTTCTGCACGCTGGCCTGACAGGGTCAAAAAACTGACCTGGCTGTCGCGAAGATCAAAATGATCAAACTGGCGCAGGAACAGATCGCTGATATGGCTGGTTTCAATTCCATCGCCGCTATCGCCACGTTGGATCGGTGTATTGGTGCGCAACTGCAGTTGCCAGAAGGTGAGATCGCGAAACTGCCAGCGCATGTGCAGCAAACTTTGCCAGACATCCAGCGCCAGCGTGACACGCTTTACCGAGAATTCGCCACCGTCTTTCAGTTGGGCATGAATATCGCGCGCTTCGAGCGTAGGGCCAAAATTTTGCCAGTTAGCAGAAAGCTGGCTGGCGGAAACGGGCATACCGGTGGCAGATTCGATCTTACCCAGAATGGTCGGACGCCAGCTATCGAGATGCGGTAGAGCAAGGCGCAGCCCGCTGACCAGCAGCGCTGCGATGACAACGAATGCGGCTCCAGTGAGCAGTAGAATCCCCGGCAATCGCCTCACGCGCCTCTCCTTGTCTGCCAAAAAATGTGACTCACACCCCTTGAGTGAATATTACCGGATAGCGGCGCTTGTGCCTTATCCGGCTTACATGCGCGGGTGCCACTACACGATTTACATCATTACCACGTCAAACTGCTCCTGGTTATAGAGCGGTTCAACTTGTACTTTGACCTGTTTGCCGACAAAGATTTCCACTTCCGCCAGCGCATGCGACTCTTCCCCTTTCAGGGTTTCAGCCACTGCCGGGGATGCGTACACCAGGAAACGATCGGAGTCGTAAGCATGGTGCACGCGGACGATTTCACGCATGATTTCATAGCAGACGGTTTCGACCGTTTTCACCGTGCCACGTCCGTGGCAGGTTGGGCACTCGTTACACAGCACATGCTCCACGCTCTCACGCGTGCGCTTACGTGTCATCTCTACCAGGCCCAACTGTGAAAAACCGTTAATGCTGGTTTTTACGCGATCCTTACTCAGCGCCTGTTCCAGAGAATGCAGCACCCGGCGGCGGTGATCTTCATTATTCATGTCGATAAAATCGATAATGATTATGCCGCCCAGATTACGCAGACGCAGCTGACGTGCGATGGCCTGCGTTGCTTCAATATTAGTATTAAAGATAGTGTCATCGAGATTACGATGCCCAACAAATGCACCCGTGTTGATATCTACGGTGGTCATGGCTTCAGTTTGATCGATAATCAAATAACCACCGGATTTCAGCTCAACCTTGCGCTCCAGCGCACGTTGGATTTCATTCTCAACGTCGAAGAGATCGAAAATCGGTTGGCGTCCACTATAGTGTTCCAGCTTGCTGGTCATCTCCGGGATATATTCCGCAGTAAATTCCAACAATGCTTCATAAGTCAGACGGGAATCGACGCGAATTCGGTCTAACTGAGCATCGGCAAAATCACGCAGAACGCGCTGTGCCAGCGCCAATTCACCATACATCTGGTAGCGCGTTTGAGGGCGCTTCTTACGCTCCATGACCTTCGTCCAGACGCGCTTAAGGTAAGCGGCATCAGAGGCCAGATCTTCTTCACATACGCCTTCAGCCGCCGTGCGAATGATGAATCCGCCCTGCTCATCGCAGTAATCCGCCACCACCTTTTTCAGGCGTTCGCGCTCGGTTTCGCTCTCGATTCGCTGGGAAACCCCCACGTGCGAGGCGCCAGGCATAAAGACAAGATAACGGGAAGGAAGCGTGATGTCTGTCGTCAGGCGTGCACCTTTCGTGCCCAGAGGATCTTTCACCACCTGTACCATCAGGTCTTGCCCCTGACGCACCAGTTCGGAGATATCGCGCACAGTGAACTGTTTTTGTTCTTCACCCGCTACGCATTCGGTATGCGGCATGATGTCTGATGCGTGGAGAAATGCGGCTTTATCCAGCCCAATATCTACAAAAGCCGCCTGCATACCCGGAAGTACACGACTTACACGACCTTTGTAGATATTGCCTACGATTCCGCGTCGCGCCTCACGTTCAATATGAATTTCCTGCAGAATACCGCCATCAATGTACGCCACCCGCGTTTCCGATGGCGTTACGTTTACCAACAATTCAGCCGTCATGTTTATCCCTTTTCTCACGCAGTGCGTTAAAATTGCTCAGCAACTCATACGTTTCTACCAGCGGTAAGCCGACTACGGCGTGATAGCTGCCATTTATCTTCCTGACAAAACAGCCACCCAACCCTTGAATACCGTATGCACCTGCTTTATCCATAGGCTCACCGCTGGCAACATAACCGGCGATGTCCTCATCTGTTAGTGCTCTGAATGTCACTTCCGTCACCACCAGACAGTCCAGGCTGTGCTGGCGATCGGCTAATGCGACAGCCGTCATGACCTGATGCGTTTTGCCTGACAGTTTGTGCAGCATCGCTGCTGCATGGTCGGCATCATGTGGTTTTTCCAGCACTTCGCCATTAAGGATAACAATGGTATCCGCCCCCAGCACAGGTAAATCGCGCTCAGCCAGTGCTACGCCCGCTTGCGCTTTTTCACGCGCCAGGCGAACAACATACTGCTGGGCGCTTTCCTGCGGGTGCCGCTGCTCCTCAATTCCAGGAACCAGTCGTTCGAATGTTACGCCAAGCTGAGCCAACAGTTCCTGACGACGTGGGGAACCTGAAGCAAGATACAGAGTATTCATATCAACCTTATTGCACCGCAAACTGCTGGCGAACTTTACGCATTAGTAAGAATAGCCATGGCCAAAGCACACCATTTACTACACTACTCCAGAACACTTCAGGTCTGAAAGAGACGTTGATCACTAAAAACTCGGCCCAGAAAACAATAATATCCACGACCAGTGATAACAACATGACCACCAGCGCCTGCTGCCAGAGCGCGAGGTTACGGAAGAGCTGGAATTTCAGTGCGACCAGATAAGCAATGATACTCATCGACAATGCCCGCACACCAAGCGTAGAGCCACTAATGAGATCCAGTATGGCACCCACGACAAATCCTGTTCCCACATTTACGCGATGCGGCAGCGCCAGGATCCAGTACAGCAGAATGAGCAGCACCCAGTTTGGCCGGAAAACGAGGATCTCGTCCGGCCAGGGCATGACTTGCAGCAGAAATGCAATTAGGAACGAGAGCCAAATGACCCAACGCCCCTGGTGACGGATACTTGCCACTTACTGCCCTCCCGGCTTACGCGGAGCAGGTTGTGACGGCATGGTTGTTGCAGGAACCGGCGTTACGCCTGTCGCCGGAGCAGGAACTGGCGCAGGAGGCCCCATGGCATCCGGTGCAGGCAGGACTTGCGGCATCATTTGCATCAGACGTTCATTAGCAACACGGTGCACTTCTTCCGGCGTCATCGGGTTAGCGCCATTGCGATCGGCTCCCCATAGCAGCAGAAGATAACGCAAACGCTGTAAACCCGCCGTCGGACGCGCCTGAATCACGGTGTATGCGCGCTGGGTATCCAACTTCACAGAGGAAACGACACCGACTGGATAGCCTTCAGGGAAACGCCCACCCAGACCGGAGGTAACCAGCACATCGCCAACGCGAATGTCAGTATTAGCCGGCAGGTGTTCGAGCTGAAGATCGTCCGTGCAGCCGTTACCGGCAGCAATCACACGGATATCGTTACGCAATACCTGGATTGGCAGTGCATGCGTCGCGTCACAAATCAGCAGTACGCGGCTGGTCAGTTTTGCCACCGCAACGACCTGGCCCACGACACCTTTATCGCTGATGACCGGCTGACCTTCATAAACGCCGTTAACACTCCCTTTGTCGATCACAACCTGATCGCTGTAAGGATCGTTAACCGTTGAGATGACCTGCGTCACCATTTTTTGTTCGTCCTGGCGCAGCGGCGATCCCAGCAGCTCACGCAAACGCGCGTTCTCCTGTTTATATTGCCCCAGCATCAGCAGTTCACTGTTTTTCAGCAGCAGTTCCTGACGCAACGCCCGGTTTTCAAGCTCGAGTTGGTCACGAGAAGCCAGCGTTTGCGACACGCCGTCGAGTAATTCACGGGGACCATTAGAGATAAAGTAGAAAGGACTGACGGCGGTATCCATGTACGTTCGGATTTGGCTAAACGTACCCAGGCGGCTGTCGGCAATAATAACGCCGAGCGCCACCAGCACCGCCAGAATAAGGCGAATCTGTAGCGACGGGCCACGGCTAAAAATTGGCTTCATAGTCTATGCGTATTCTCGCATCAGAGCGGAAGAGCAACCCATGGCTACCCTTCCTGCATCCGATTACTCTTCGCTGAACAAGTCGCCGCCGTGCATATCGATCATTTCCAGTGCTTTACCGCCACCGCGAGCCACACAGGTCAGCGGATCTTCGGCAACAACAACTGGAATACCGGTCTCTTCCATTAACAGACGGTCAAGGTTACGCAGCAGCGCACCGCCGCCGGTCAGGACCATACCGCGTTCTGAGATGTCAGACGCCAGTTCTGGCGGACACTGTTCCAGTGCAACCATCACCGCGCTTACGATACCGGTCAGGGGTTCCTGCAGCGCTTCCAGGATCTCGTTAGAGTTCAGGGTAAAGCCACGTGGAACACCTTCTGCCAGATTACGACCGCGAACTTCGATCTCGCGTACTTCGTCGCCAGGATAAGCAGAACCGATTTCGTGCTTAATACGTTCCGCGGTAGCTTCACCGATCAGAGAGCCGTAGTTACGGCGAACATAATTAATGATGGCTTCGTCGAAGCGGTCACCACCAATACGCACAGAGGAGGAGTAAACTACGCCGTTCAGAGAGATAACGGCGACTTCAGTGGTACCACCACCGATATCGACAACCATTGAGCCGGTTGCTTCAGAAACTGGCAGGCCCGCACCGATCGCTGCCGCCATCGGCTCTTCGATCAGGAACACTTCGCGTGCACCTGCACCCTGAGCGGATTCACGGATGGCACGGCGTTCAACCTGAGTTGCTCCAACCGGTACACACACCAGTACGCGCGGGCTTGGGCGCATGAAGCTGTTGCTGTGCACTTGTTTGATAAAGTGCTGGAGCATTTTTTCAGTCACGAAGAAGTCAGCGATAACGCCGTCTTTCATTGGGCGAATTGCAGCGATATTGCCCGGCGTACGACCCAGCATCTGCTTCGCATCATGACCTACTGCAGCCACGCTTTTCGGCGAACCGGCACGATCCTGACGAATGGCCACAACGGAAGGCTCATTCAATACGATGCCTTGTCCTTTTACATAAATAAGGGTATTCGCGGTACCCAGGTCAATGGACAGGTCATTGGAAAACATGCCACGAAATTTTTTCAACATACTAAGGGATAATCCTGAAAGCTGGGGCGGAAAACAAAATCCGCTTACTTTACCAACCACACGCAGCAGCGACAAGGCGCAAAAATCATCTGCTACGGTGAAAATTAGTGCAGTTCGTTTCCTTTGTTACAAAACCGGCCTGAGTCCATCAGGGCTGAAAAACTCAGCAGCAGTCCTCGCTTTTGTTTGCAACCTGTCAAAGGTCATTCACCTGCATGTTTGCTGTTACAACCTGGCGAGCAGACAAGCACACCCCCAGAAGGCACAGCGCGCGTTATTCTACGTGAAAACAAATTAAACGGCAGGTTAAACCGAGTATCTTTGCGAATATTTTTTCACGTTTGTGTCAAGTGGCTGTGATGCGGCAAAAAAATCACCCTGCCCACCCGCGACTCCACGTTCTGTCAGGGTATGCCACTCGCTGCGCGAACGAACTCCTGTGGCATAAACCTGTGTTGGCGTTCCGGTACACGTCTCTACCAGGCTCTGAACCAGCAACTGATTTTCCGTTCGCTTATCGATGTTTCTCACCAGACTGGGATGAAGCTTCAACAATTCGACATTTAGCTCTTTGATCCAGCTGGTACTCACCAACGTTAAACCGGCCTGCGTAACGGCGATACGTACGCCAAGCGCATCCATTAATCGGATAACCGGTTGTAACCGGCTGATGTGTTGACAAACATCCGCCTCAGCAAGTTCAATAATTATGCGTTTACGTAGCGATTTTTCGCACTGCATCAGCGTATCTCGCAGCCAACGCTGAAAACGTGGACGAATAAGCGATTCAACCGTCGTCTGCATCGCCAGATTTTCCTGCGGCCAGTAACCCAACAGCAGGATGAGACGGCTTAACTGCAGACGGTCATACTCTTCCGCCAGACCGAATTGCAGCACCATCGGCATATATTCCGCCGAGATGACTTCTTCGCTGCCATCGAAAATACGGCACATAAGTTCGCGATGGTGCACCCGCCCTTCACGCGTTACGGCAGGTTTTTGATAAATTCGCGGCCCGCCCCGACTGAGCATCTGCTCAATCAGCGTTCGCCAGCGCACATTGCCCCGGCCTTTTTCCGGCAGAGAGTCGTCATACACCGACCAACTGTTCCCGCCTTGTAATACTGAATTCCGGGTGGCTGCTTCGGCGTGATCCATAACTTGTTCAGTCGATTGACCGCTGCGACAGACACAAATGCCAATATGAACCATATCGGCACGATCGATCATTTTGTTAGCCGGAAGTGCATCTACCGCTTTCAAGAGTTGCCCGGCAATGCTTTCCGCTTCTTTTAACGTGCGGTGTGGCAGCAGGATGGCAAAATCGCTTCGGTGGTAACGCGCTAACAGTGCGCCCGGATAGCGCATCATAAAGGTAGACAACAAATTGATAAGCGTTGAGATTTGTTCTTCCGCCTGGGTAATGCCCCAGCTCTCGCGTAGCAGCGTAAAGTCCGGCAGACGAACCATCATCACCACACCATGCGAGCCGACTTTTTCCTGATCTTCCAACAGCGTCGCCAGTTGGTTATCAAAGAACAAGCGGTTGCTCAGCCCCGTTTTTGTATCCTGGGCAACATAGGAGCGAATTAGCGTATCCAGCCTGCTGCGTTGCTCACGAGCATTTTGAATTTCGGTCAGTAGCATGTCGAGCGCACTACTGGTACGCGCTGGCCACTCATAGACCGTTCCCCGAACGTTTGGCCCGCGTTCACCGTTGAGGATCCGCGTTGAACGAATCTCCAGTAGTTCTTGCCCGGAAAGCTGACGTTGAAGCCAACGCACCGACAAAAACAGCATCAGGATAATAAAGCCTATCGATAGCGTGAGTGGCGCCGTGGTCATCAACGAATGGAAATAGTTGCCCATCGGATCCTGGTAAACCATATGCAGCGACATCCCCGGATGCTTGACCAATGGCACGGTGAGATCGCGATAAAGGTTATTCGTCCCCGCAGGGCGGTAGCTACTGGTTCGGGAATGGCTATAAACAACGCTGTCACCCTGAAGCAATTCAATACGGACGATATCAACCGAAATCATCAATTCATCAATTTGCGGCGTTAAGGACACGACATCCCGGGTGACCAGATGGGTATCGATCGCCGTCGCGACGGCATGGACGCGGGTGGTGAACTTATATTGAATAGCGTTATAGAAACTCAGCGAGCAACCTATCAGCGTCACGAAAATCGTTAACCCGGTAAGCAGCGTGACAAAGGCTGAAAATTTCGTCGTTAATCGCATCCTTGTGTTAACTCCGACAGTGATGAATCAGGTGTGAAAGTGAAAAAGCGACACGAAAATGCAAAACTGAACGCGAAATCCGTCAATTTACACAAACAATGTGGGCATACTACCAAATCAGGTATATCTGGCAATTTATTGCGCAGAATCGGCATCATGTTTTAATTAGCGAGTATAGTCTTCACAGATAATTTTCCAATCCACTATATGAATTGAGGACAGGTTATGCAGGCTTTGATCTTAGAACAGCAGGACGGAAAAACCCTCGCATCCGTTCAACCCCTCGACGAAAATCAGCTACCTGAAGGCGATGTGACGGTGGATGTTCACTGGTCGAGCCTGAACTATAAAGATGCCCTCGCCATCACCGGCAAGGGTAAAATTATCCGCAATTTTCCGATGATTCCTGGTATCGATTTCGCCGGTACCGTACGCGCAAGTGAAGATCCTCGTTTTCATGCAGGCCAGGAAGTCTTACTGACCGGATGGGGCGTGGGTGAGAATCATTGGGGTGGGCTGGCCGAACGCGCGCGTGTTAAAGGCGATTGGCTGGTTGCGCTGCCAAAAGGACTGGACGGTCGCAAAGCCATGGTCATTGGCACCGCCGGTTTTACCGCGATGCTGTGCGTCATGGCGCTTGAAGATGCTGGTATCCGCCCGCAAGACGGCGAAATCGTCGTCACCGGTGCCAGCGGTGGCGTAGGCAGTACTGCCGTTGCGCTGCTGCACAAACTGGGTTACCAGGTTGCGGCAGTATCGGGCCGCGAAAGCACCCACGATTACCTGAAAAGCCTGGGTGCCAACCGCATTCTGGGTCGTGATGAGTTTGCTGAATCTCGTCCGCTGGAAAAGCAACTGTGGGCAGGTGCCATTGATACCGTTGGCGACAAAGTGCTGGCAAAAGTACTGGCGCAGATGAACTATGGCGGTTGTGTTGCCGCCTGTGGACTGGCTGGCGGTTTTGCGCTACCCACCACGGTAATGCCGTTTATTCTGCGCAACGTGCGCTTACAGGGCGTCGATTCCGTGATGACGCCTCCGGCTCGTCGTGCACAGGCCTGGCAACGTCTGGTTAACGACCTGCCAGAGTCGTTCTATGCCCAGGCAGCGACAGAAATCACGCTTGCCGATGCACCGAAGTTCGCCGATGCCATCATCAATAACCAGGTGCAGGGCCGCACGCTGGTGAAGGTGAAATAAAACAATTCGCAGATACAAATTTACATTTAATTAACTAAATTTCTCTGCACATTGACGGACTCCCTGCCATAGTAACTGCGCGCCAGTATGAGCCTTTGCGCGTATGTCGGGAGTCCGCTATGAAGAAAATACGTCCATTCACTGAAGCCGATGTAACAGCCGAGTCGGCTTTTTTTATGCAGCGCCGCCAGGTGTTGAAAGCGCTGGGTATCAGCGCCGCCGCATTGTCTTTGCCCTTTTCTGCCGAGGCCGATCTTCTGAGCTGGTTTAAAGGCAATGACCGTCCGCCCGCACCTGCCGGTAAACCCCTTGATTTCAGCAAGCCGGCAGTCTGGCAAAATACGCTTCCTTTAACACCAGAAGATAAGGTTTCTGGCTATAACAACTTCTACGAGTTCGGCCTCGACAAAGCCGATCCTGCAGCCAATGCCGGCAGTTTGAAAACCGATCCCTGGACGCTGAAAATCAGCGGTGAAGTCGCTAAACCGTTGACGCTCGATCATGATGACTTAACCACCCGCTTCCCACTGGAAGAACGTATATATCGAATGCGCTGCGTTGAAGCCTGGTCGATGGTCGTACCGTGGATTGGTTTTCCTTTACATAAACTGTTAGCGCTGGTTGAACCCACCAGCAATGCAAAATATGTCGCGTTCGAAACACGCTACGCCCCCGAAGAGATGCCGGGACAGAAAGATCGCTTTATTGGCGGTGGGTTAAAATATCCTTATGTTGAAGGGCTACGTCTGGATGAGGCCATGCATCCGCTCACGCTGCTTACCGTGGGCGTGTATGGCAAGGCACTTCCGCCACAAAATGGTGCCCCTATACGCTTAACGGTGCCATGGAAATACGGGTTTAAAGGCATTAAGTCGATCGTCAGTATTAAACTGACGCGTGAACGCCCGCCAACCACCTGGAATATGGCTGCGTCCGATGAATATGGTTTTTATGCCAATGTGAATCCTCATGTCGATCATCCCCGCTGGTCACAAGCGACTGAACGCTTCATCGGCGCGGGCGGTATACTGGATGTACAGCGCCAGCCCACACTGCTGTTTAATGGCTATGCAAAGGACGTTGCTGCTCTGTACCGAGGTCTCGATCTGCGGGAGAATTTTTAAGTGCGCCTGACTGCAAAACAGATTACCTGGCTGAAAGTTTGCCTGCATCTTGCCGGACTTTTACCGTTTCTCTGGCTATTTTGGGCGGTAAATCATGGGGGACTGAGCGCCGATCCGGTCAAAGACATTCAGCACTTTACCGGTCGGACAGCGCTGAAATTCTTACTGGCTACCTTGCTGGTCGCACCGTTGGCGCGCTACGCTAAACAGCCATTATTGATACGCACTCGCCGCCTGTTAGGGCTATGGTGTTTCGCTTGGGCAACGTTACATTTAACCAGCTATGCGCTACTGGAATTAGGCATTAATAACCTGGCATTGCTGGGGCGGGAACTGACGACTCGACCTTATTTGATGCTGGGCATTGTCAGCTGGGTCATATTATTCTCCCTCGCCTTAACCTCTACACAGGCAGCCCAGCGAAAACTGGGTAAATATTGGCAGTATCTGCACAACTTCGTCTATCTTGTGGCGATCCTGGCACCCATACATTATTTGTGGTCGGTAAAAATTATCTCCCCGCAACCGATTATTTATGCTGCACTTGCAGCGGCGCTGTTAGCCAGCCGCTACAAGAAGTTTCGCCAGTGGTGGCGGTAGTTTCACGTTATGTGCAGTACGTTGCAAAACACGGACGAACCCATATTCTTTACATGCCAGCGGTTGATTATCTTCCCTGATAAGACCAGTATTTAGCTGCCAATTGCTACGAAATAGTTATAATGTGCGCCTTTGCTCTCCCCGGTAGCGTTTTTACAGCGCAGAAAGGGTGACAATCGCATATTGAAGGTATATTTTGTCTTTTACCCGAAAATGGCAGAAGATAGCCGCACAATGACTAACAAGTCTGGCAATCTCATATAATGGCCGCAGCACGCAGTGCAACGCCTGAGATGCGTGGCATCTTGTCACTCACTGTTATAAAAATGCTATACAGACGGCGGTAAAACGCCTGTCACAATCTCACTAAACAAAGAGTACGGAACCCACTCATGGATATTCGTAAGATTAAAAAACTGATCGAGCTGGTTGAAGAATCAGGCATCTCCGAACTGGAAATTTCTGAAGGCGAAGAGTCTGTACGCATCAGCCGTGCAGCGCCAGCTGCAAGTTTTCCAATGATGCAACAGGCTTATGCTGCACCAGTGATGCAGCAGCCAGCTCTGTCTAACGCTGTTGCACAGACTGCCACTCCAAGTATGGAAGCGCCGGCAGCAGCGGAAATCAGTGGTCACATCGTACGCTCCCCAATGGTTGGTACGTTCTACCGCACCCCGAGCCCAGACGCGAAAGCGTTCATCGAAATCGGCCAGAAAGTCAATGCGGGCGATACCCTGTGCATCGTTGAAGCCATGAAAATGATGAACCAGATCGAAGCCGACAAATCCGGCGTAGTGAAAGCGATTCTGGTAGAAAGTGGTCAACCGGTAGAATTTGACGAGCCGCTGGTCGTCATCGAATAACGAGGCGAACATGTTGGATAAAATTGTCATCGCTAACCGCGGCGAGATTGCCTTGCGTATTCTTCGTGCCTGTAAAGAACTGGGCATCAAGACTGTCGCTGTGCACTCAAGCGCGGATCGCGATTTAAAACACGTATTGCTGGCGGATGAGACGGTCTGTATTGGCCCGGCTCCGTCCGTTAAAAGCTATCTGAACATCCCGGCAATCATTAGTGCTGCTGAAATCACCGGCGCAGTGGCAATCCACCCGGGCTATGGCTTCCTCTCAGAGAACGCCAACTTCGCTGAACAGGTCGAACGTTCTGGTTTTATCTTCATCGGCCCGAAAGCTGACACCATCCGTCTGATGGGTGACAAAGTGTCCGCGATTACTGCGATGAAGAAAGCTGGCGTACCGACCGTTCCAGGTTCTGACGGCCCGCTGGGCGACGACATGGACGCTAACCGCGCTCATGCCAAACGCATCGGCTATCCGGTAATCATCAAAGCCTCCGGCGGCGGCGGCGGACGCGGTATGCGCGTCGTGCGCAGCGATGCTGAATTGGCGCAATCCATCTCCATGACCAAAGCGGAAGCGAAAGCAGCTTTCAACAACGACATGGTCTACATGGAGAAATACCTGGAAAACCCACGCCACATCGAAATTCAGGTGCTGGCTGACGGTCAGGGTAACGCGATTTATCTGGCTGAACGTGACTGCTCCATGCAGCGCCGTCACCAGAAAGTCGTCGAAGAAGCACCTGCGCCGGGTATCACCCCGGAACTGCGTCGCTACATCGGCGAGCGTTGTGCCAAAGCGTGTGTTGATATCGGCTATCGCGGGGCAGGTACTTTCGAGTTCCTGTTCGAAAACGGTGAGTTCTACTTCATTGAAATGAACACCCGTATTCAGGTTGAACACCCGGTCACTGAGATGATCACTGGCGTTGACCTGATCAAAGAACAGTTGCGTATCGCTGCTGGCCAACCGCTGTCCATCAAGCAGGACGAAGTTGTGGTTAAAGGCCATGCGGTAGAATGCCGTATCAACGCCGAAGACCCGAACACCTTCCTGCCAAGCCCGGGCAAAATCACGCGTTTCCACGCACCGGGTGGCTTTGGTGTACGCTGGGAATCTCATATTTACGCAGGCTACACTGTACCTCCGTACTATGACTCAATGATCGGTAAGCTGATTTGCTACGGTGAAAACCGCGACGTGGCAATTGCCCGTATGAAAAACGCATTGCAGGAACTGATCATCGACGGTATCAAAACCAACGTTGATCTGCAGATCCGCATCATGAATGACGAGCACTTCCAGCACGGTGGAACCAACATCCACTACCTGGAGAAAAAACTCGGACTTCAGGAAAAGTAAGCACGCGTTAACCGAAAAGGCCGGAAATTCCGGCCTTTTGTTTTTCTCCCCTCCCATACGTGCCATAGGGTACAATCCCCGCTTTCTTTATCCACAAGGGACAAAAAATGGACGCTCGTTTTGTTCAGGCCCATAAAGAGGCGCGCTGGGCGCTGTGGCTGACCCTTTTATATCTTGCTACATGGTTAGTGGCCGCTTACTTACCAGATTCAACGCTGGGTTTTACCGGCTTACCGCACTGGTTCGAAATGGCCTGCCTGCTTACGCCGCTGGTTTTCATAGTACTGTGCTGGGCGATGGTGAAGTTTATCTATCGCGACATTCCGCTGGAGGATGACGATGCAGCTTGAAGTGATTTTGCCGCTGGTTGCCTATCTTCTGGTGGTGTTCGGTCTCTCTGTTTACGCCATGAGAAAACGTACGACCGGCACTTTCCTGAATGAATATTTCCTCGGCAGCCGCTCGATGGGCGGGGTCGTATTGGCCATGACGCTAACCGCAACCTACATTAGCGCAAGCTCCTTTATTGGTGGTCCCGGTGCGGCATACAAATACGGGCTGGGCTGGGTGTTGCTGGCGATGATCCAGCTACCTGCCGTTTGGCTTTCGCTGGGTATTCTCGGTAAGAAATTCGCTATTCTGGCGCGACGCTATAATGCCGTAACCCTCAACGATATGCTGTTTGCCCGCTATCAAAGCCGGTTACTGGTCTGGCTGGCGAGCCTTAGCCTGCTGGTCGCCTTCGTTGGGGCGATGACGGTACAGTTCATCGGCGGCGCACGTTTGCTGGAAACGGCCGCGGGCATTCCGTACGAAACTGGCCTGCTGATCTTTGGCGTCAGTATTGCGCTCTACACGGCGTTTGGCGGATTCCGCGCCAGCGTACTGAATGACACGATGCAGGGCATGGTGATGCTGATTGGCACGATAGTCCTGCTGGTAGGCGTCGTCCATGCTGCCGGTGGCCTTAGCCATGCGGTTGAAACCCTGCAAACCATCGATCCTAAACTGGTATCACCACAAGGCGCTGATGACATTTTGTCACCCACATTTATGACATCGTTCTGGGTGCTGGTGTGCTTTGGCGTGATTGGACTGCCGCATACGGCGGTACGCTGCATCTCCTATAAAGACAGTAAAGCGGTACACCGTGGGATTATCATCGGCACTATCGTGGTGGCAATCCTGATGTTTGGCATGCATCTGGCGGGTGCGTTGGGACGTGCGGTGATCCCTGACCTGACGGTACCGGATCTGGTGATCCCGACGCTGATGGTAAAAGTGTTACCGCCGTTTGCCGCCGGGATCTTCCTGGCCGCGCCGATGGCCGCGATCATGTCAACGATCAATGCCCAATTGCTGCAAAGTTCCGCTACGATCATTAAAGATCTTTATCTGAACATTCGCCCGGAACAGCTGAAAAATGAAACGCGTCTGAAGCGCATGTCCGCTGTGATTACCTTGCTGCTGGGTGCATTACTGCTGCTGGCCGCCTGGAAACCACCAGAGATGATTATCTGGCTCAACCTGCTGGCGTTTGGCGGGTTAGAAGCGGTCTTCCTGTGGCCACTGGTGCTGGGCCTGTACTGGGAGCGGGCGAACGCCGCAGGCGCATTGAGCGCCATGATTGTCGGCGGCGTGTTGTATGCCGTACTCGCTACTTTTAACGTTCAGTACCTGGGCTTCCATCCGATTGTGCCCTCGTTGCTGATAAGTTTGCTGGCTTTCCTGGTCGGAAACCGTTTCGGTTCTACCGCCCCGCAAGCCGCCATATTGACTACTGATAAATAAAGAGTTTTGCCATGCCATGGATCCAACTGAAACTGAACACAACGGGTGCTAACGCAGAAGAGTTAAGCGATGCACTGATGGAAGCAGGCGCTGTTTCCATCACTTTCCAGGATACGCATGATACACCTGTGTTCGAGCCCCTGCCGGGCGAAACTCGCCTGTGGGGCGATACCGATGTAATTGGTCTGTTCGATGCCGAAACCGACATGAAAGAAGTGGTTGCTATTCTGGAACAGCACCCGCTGCTGGGCGAAGGCTTCGTGCATAAAATCGAACAGCTTGAAGATAAAGACTGGGAACGCGAATGGATGGACAATTTCCACCCTATGCGCTTTGGTGAACGTCTGTGGATTTGCCCGAGCTGGCGCGATGTTCCGGATGAGAACGCCGTCAATGTGATGCTGGACCCTGGTCTGGCGTTTGGCACAGGCACTCATCCAACGACCTCTTTGTGCCTGCAGTGGCTCGATGGTCTCGACCTCAACGGTAAAACAGTGATCGACTTTGGCTGCGGCTCCGGCATCCTGGCAATTGCAGCACTGAAACTCGGAGCAGCAAAAGCGATTGGCGTCGATATCGATCCGCAGGCCATTCAGGCAAGCCGCGATAACGCCCAGCGTAATGGCGTATCTGACCGCCTGGAGTTATACCTGCCGAAAGACCAGCCAGAAGCGATGAAGGCCGACGTCGTGGTCGCCAACATCCTGGCAGGCCCATTGCGTGAACTGGCGCCGTTAATCAGCGTCCTGCCCGTTGAAGGCGGTTTGCTGGGGCTTTCCGGGATACTGGCCAGCCAGGCTGACAGTGTCTGCGAAGCCTATGCCGATCTCTTTACGCTCGATCCCGTCATCGAAAAAGAAGAGTGGTGTCGTATTACCGGCAAGAAAAAATAGTCCTTTCCCGTGGCCTCTCTGTAGGCCACGTTTTCCCTTTTTTTGTACCTCCCCCGCCACCGTCGCAATGCTAAAATACCCTACTTAACTCATTGAAGTTAAAGTATTAAATAACATTAATTATTCATTGGACGAATTGTATGAAAGCAACATTTGGTAAGGCGGCGCTGATAGCGCTAAGCATCATACCCGTAACGGTTTTTGCATCTCACTGGGGTTACGAGGGAGAAGGTTCTCCAGAACACTGGGGCGCGCTCAGTGAAGAGTACAAAACTTGCCAGACCGGGAGGAATCAATCCCCGATCAACATCGACACCGCGCTTACAGCGCACCTCTCACCGCTTAGCGTTCACTATACCGATGGGCCGGTCACGCTCATCAACAATGGTCATACCTTCCAGGCGGGTCTAAAGGTCTCGACCGATGATACTGTGGCCATTGATGGCACACCATTTACTCTCCAGCAGTTCCATTTTCACGCGCCGAGTGAAAACACCATTCATGGCAAACATTACGCTATGGAGGCACACCTGGTGCACAAAGATGCAAAAGGCGATGTTGCTGTCGTCGCGGTAATGTTTGATGTCGGCACTGAAAACGCAGAATTAAATAAGCTGTGGACCGTGATGCCCGAAAAAGCTGAGCAGAATATCAACGTCACCACGCAGATGGATCTCAACGCGCTGCTACCCGTCGATAAGACTTACTGGCGCTTCAGCGGTTCTCTGACGACACCGCCCTGCACCGAAGGCGTAACCTGGATTATCCTGAAGCACCCGATGACGCTTTCCGAAACACAGCTAAAAAAATTCACTCGGACCATGCATCACGACAACAACCGCCCCGCACAACCACTCAATGGCCGCGTGATTGTCGAGTAATCCGCAGAAAACCCTACGATCATGTTCTGAAATGAGAGCATAGTCACACTATGTCACAATAATCTGCTGATTAATTCAGCAGATTATCTTGCCAGACCGCCTGACCCCGAAGAAAAAATGAGAAGTTACGCAAAATTATATGCGTATATAAAATCGACACATTTTTATAATGCAATGATTTATATG
>NZ_JANEWI010000050.1:0-30150 GCF_028069775.1 Citrobacter sp. Igbk 17
CGTATACGAGATGCCGCCTACAGTAGCAACAACAAAATCGCCTACCGCGAGTTCGGTAGTAAATGAAGTCCCTGCCCCTGATACCTGGGCAGAGTTATTCGTCAGGGTGAGTGTTCCTGCTGACATAGATTTTTCCTGAATTTAGATAATAAAAAACCCTGCCGGAGCAGGGTTCGATATTCATAATTTGATTACTGACATGTGGTACGTGTGAAATTAGTCTTACTGACCCATTTCCAGTTAAACGGGTAGCCAGCCTGATATTGTGTCTGGTTTGCAACCTTGCGGACACCATAAATAGAAACAGCCGTTTTCTGACCACCAACTATTGCGGTTGCAGTGCATACTGGCGATTGTCGTTCGAGAATACCAGAGCATGCAGACAAGGCTAAAACCGCAGGGATAATTAATAAAGTTTTCATATTTTCACTCAACGTGAGTTATTTATAATGAAAATAACAACAGCATGTAATAATAGATAATTGATTTAACAGATCGTTTTAATGATATTGATCGTCAGAAACGATCAATTAATCATAAATATCAACTCTGGTGATAATGACATTCCCATGCCCGTTGGTAAATCCAAGCCCTGACACTCCTGTCGAGGAGCCACCATCACTGTAAGCAACTATCCGTGTGCCCGCCCCCTCACCGCACGCTATGACGCGTATATTCGACTGCCAGGGGCGCGGTAACGGGTCATTAATAACCCCGACAGCAATCCCCAGATACTCAGGTACAACACCCCACTTGCCTGATTTTAAGATATTAGTATTAATCCCGTTATCTGACGCCGTTCCGACGCCCCCTACTTTTTCCAGGTCGGATAAGGTTCGGGTCTCGTTGGTTAAAATGCAGGTTCTGGATGCATCCCAGATGGCGAGACCATAATCAGGCAACGACTGCGGGAATATAGAGAAGAAATAAACGTCCATCCGCGTACCGACTGCGGCATTGCGCAATGATATCGTGCAGGTTCCGTTGGCAATATCTGACCATAGCGCCCCCTGGCCAGTGGTATAGACAAACGGGATTATAGGCTGACTGACATCATAACTTTGTGTTACTGACGTGATTGTGGACGCCGTTGCAACGGTAACGCTTTTCTTCACAAACAGCGCCAGAGGAATGCTTTCCGGGCTAACCCATACTTCACCGGATGATGTTGCTAATAAAACCCCGTATGACATATCACCCCTTCTCTATGGTAATGACCAGGAATGCGCGGGCTGCCTGGAATGTATCGGCGGCGTACTCCGTATCGCCGGCAGCGGACACTGTTATCGTATTACCTGACACGCTAACTCTGCGTCTGCCACTACCCATCCCTCCGGAGCTCGTCTCCGATGCGTTTGCGACGTGGTAATAATTTAACTTTAAGCCTGGCGGCAAAGGGACAGTCCATGAACCTGACTTCTGCCCATTGGCTAATACTTGCGTCCCGTATACCGAAACAGGCTTTATGCCATAGTTATTAGGGACGCCGCTCGCGTTCCATGTTTGTACGCCCCATACCATCAGAACACTCCCGTTATTTTTCCAATTTGTACACGGAGAACGCCATTCCCGTCCTTAACGCTCTGGGTTGTGTTGGTGATTTTCATTGCCCCCTCACCGGCCACAGCCCCATTAACCTCAAACGTTCCGTCTGATTTCATGATGGTTCCCGTTTGCCCCTGTACATAATTTGCAGACCGTAGTTCACCAATTTTTGCCAGCGTTATATTTCCGTACTGGATAAACGCATCACTGATAAAGACCTGACCATTGACCACCGCAAAGGGTGAATATTGCGTATCACCGCTACCACTCATCAGGACAAACTGATTAGCATTAAACCCGACACGGGTGACTACCGGCTTACCCGCGTCAGCCAGCACTGCTATCGACATCCCGGCGTTATACATCACGCCGTTAATACGGACACCGGTTTTGAGGGTATAAATCGCAGATGCCCCGGTAGCGTCAACGACAGCGGTGAGCTTATCTTCCAGTGCGGCGGTCACGCCATTAAACTGGGCCTGCACCTGCGTGGACATTTCCGCCATAGCCTGACTCACATCGGCGATCGTGGTTTTCACCACCAGAATGTCTGCGCGGACCTCGCCGTACTGCGCAAACTGATGTTCAACGGTTCCATGGTTGGCCAGCGCATTCTGCAGAATACCTTCAAGGTTGGTATTAATATCCCCCGTAAGACGGTCGCCATCAGCAGATGTCAGGAAGTCATCAGCGATATCACCAAGATAATCATCGGCGTTATCGTTGGACATACCGCGAACCCAGTCCGTCCAGTCACTCTGATTACCAATGCGGTCAATCAGACGAGCCCGATACCAGAATTCAACGCCAGCCTTTAAGCCCAACTGGGTATATGTGTGTTGCGGATACGGAACACCGGCAAGCAACAGAGGGTTATCTCCATTACCATTCACTGAATACTGCAGTTCGGTCTGGAGGGTGTCGCCTGTATCTGCCGGGAAGGACCAGTCGATCTGTATGCCCCAGTTAATGGCAGTGGTACGCAGACCAACGGGTTTTGGTACATCCCCCGCACGCCCAGTAAGGTGTGTCAGGACAGAAGAGGCCCACAAACTGGACGCTCCACCGGAGTTAATGGCGCGGACTCGCACGAGGTAATCGCCTGAGAAAATCCCGGAAACCTCTATATTGCGCAAGCCTGTTTCGGGAATATTGATCCACTCATTATTACCGCGTTTCCACTGTACCTGGTAAGCAACGATATCTGCCTGAGGTTTCCCGTTTTTATCTACTGGCGCATCCCAACTCGCAACCATGGTGGCGATACGTTGCCCCTGACGAACGGAATCATAGCTGCTGATCGTGATATTCATCGGTTGCCCCACCAGGCCTGTCGGTATCAGGCTAATCGGTGGAGTATCCAGCCGGGCGTTGTTATCAACGGCATCATATTTCGCCCCGTTGTATTCTGCGCCGGTGATGGTATAGGTGTTCTCCTCATCGTTAAATGTCAGATTGGTGACGCGGAAATACTGAAGTCGCAGCTGACCAGCATCGATAACAAAAATGGCATTTGGTAATGGTTCAGCGGTAAACGACATCGCCAGTATCAGTTGCTGACCGTTAACCGCCTGAATGATCCGACTCTCAACAATGCCGCCTTTGGTTCGAATCATCAGCGTATCCCCAGCGACCGCACTTGTTCCGCGATCAGTAGTTACTGATTTCAACCCTGAATTGTAATCAGTGATACGTCCACCATAGACACGACCAGACAGCCGTTCATCGGCAAAAGCGAACACAGTACCAGGAACGTATGCGAATCCATCCAGCCCGGTCTGAACACTGATAATGCGGTCCAGAGAATTGGAGTACACTGCCCAACCACCTCGGCGCTGTGCTTCGCTTTCACGTGTACAGCCAATGGCCGTCAATTGCGTCTGCTTAAACTTGAACTGCTTAACCAAATCGGGAAACATCACTGCCGTTGTGCGGTCCTGATAGTGGTTATCCGGATCGCTAAAGTTAATCAACGCTGAGCTATAGCGGTTCTTCTCACTACCACTGGAATAGGTCGGTTTCCCGACCACTGAGGCGCGCGTGAGGATCTGGAGTTTTGAGGTATCTGCCGGCATATCCGAGACAACATTGAACATATTGTTGCCCCAGAACGTCATACCATTGAAACCGGCAGCGATGTCCTTAATCACCTGCCAAGCATCGGCCTGTGACTGGATATAGGCATCAAACATAAATCGCGGTTCTGTCCCGCTGCCACCCTTCCCGTCTGGCACTTTCTGATCGCAGCGCTGGGCGATACGGTAAAGCTCCCATTTGTCGAGCATATCCATCGATACACGACGACCTAGACCAAAACGAGGTTCGGTCAGTGCATCGAACCAAATCCATGCAGGGTTATTGGTCCATCCCCATTTGAAAGTACCGTCCCATGAGCCACCGTATGTGCGTGCAATCGGATCGTAATTCTGGGGGATACGGATTATCCTTCCTTTCGGCTTACACGAAATCTTCGGGATGTTGCTGAAAGCTTTTGCATTAAATGACACATACAGCAGCGCGGTGTGAGGATAACGCAGACGAGCGTCTATCACCTCAGTGATAGCCTGCACCTGGGTTTTGTTCTGAAGCATCTGGCTGGTGCTGTCATCAGTATCGCGAACAACCCGGATTTGCCAGCCGGTGTTTGCTTTCGGCAGATTAATACGATGGGTGATCTCGTACAGTGAACTTAGCTTCTCCGTAACCGTTTTGGTCATCACCGTAGAATACGCGCCACCATCAACGGCGAGATCAATATGGTATTGCACGGTTGTACCAACGATATCACCATCATTTTCCTGCTGCTGAAGTCCTGGAATACCAATGCGCACCAGTACGGCATCGATCTGGGTATTGCTGATAGCTCGAGTCCATGGGGTGACTTTCGTCAGCGAAACACCAATGCTGGTTTCATTTTCAACTGCCGGGAATCCGGGGATTGGTGTCTGAACCTGAGTGCCAGGACGAAAATCCCAGGATACATTCTCAAAATTCATTGAGCCGTCGGCATTGCCCAGCGGTGTGCCATCCAGGAATATGCGCGTAGCGTCCAACCCACCTGCAAACTCACCTTCCCCGAGCGCCAGAAGCATGCGGCAGCGAGCCATTGATTGCGCAGAGTCCGGCTGTTCTACAGGTGTATGCTGTTTTTGGCTACCACCCTTCGCACCAGTAATCGTTGCCATATTGCATCCATAAAAAAACCCGCCGAAGCGGGTTGGAGTTTTCTGAGGTTATATTATTCAAAATACGTTATTGAGACTATTTTGTAATTGTACGTATGATCGGCTCCGGGCTTTTCCACATGGGTGATGATTTCCCCTGGATGTAACTGCCTTCCAAGTACATCAATTGTTGAATTATATTTCTGATAATCTCTACCCCAGTCCATTCTTAGGCATTTCTCATCGTCAGCAATTTTACTGACAAATGAATAATCACCTGGCGGAAGAGAACCGTGTCCATATCCTGTTATTACGCCATAAACCCGGTTTTCAGGTTTGATATGTCCATTTGCCCCTATCGCTGCAACAAATTCTAGGGTAGAACTGAGAATGATATCGTTTTCCGGCTTGCACCATTCTGCAATTATTTTGATGGCTGGCATCTATGTTTTTCCTTTAATGAAATGCCAAAGAAAGTAGCATAGTACTTTACTGATTGACCATGACCTATGATGCTGAAATCTAAATGTCCTCAGCAACAATACCGGCACTAATGATGGCGCCGCCAATCTCGCGCTCACCGTAGAGCACCGCTACCGGGTTACCCATGGCAAGAGTGTTTACCGAACCACCGAAAGCATAGCTGGGTTTGTTATCGGGGTCATCTCGTCCCTGTAGCCCTTTGGGCTGTGGAGAAAGCATCTGATAGATACCTCCGGCCATCATGCCGATACCAGCGGATATCATGGCACCACCTACAGGGGAAGCCCAACCATACGAAAGACCAGTTACCACGATACCTGCAACTATCATTACAGCCCCCAAAATTGTCTGGAAAACCCCCGCCTTCTTAGAGCCTTCCATAATCGGCGCAATACGGATGTCGCTCGTGCCGGAAAGCTCTTTGTAGTCCTCTATCCCTATGTTTCGCTTTCCACGGAATACTGCGAATGTCATGCCGTTCTGTTGTGCATTGCGGAGATACTCTTCCAGCCCGTCAAAGTTCACGCATAGTGCCTTTACCGCCTCCGCTGACGTCTGTACTGCCATTTTATGCACCCGGCCAAATCGAGCCCCTAATGCGCCATACAGGCGAATCGTTGTTAACCGCGCCATGGTTTTATCTCCTGAGGTAAGTTTTTATGTCGGACGCATATCATCGTCCGGTCTTTGAAATAGCCACGCACATACGGAGTAATGGAGGAGGGCTGTCCATACAGATGGTGAAGCAGTTCACCTTCCTCGGTGAGAATTCCCGCATGATTCCACTTTCCGGATTCAACCTGCATGATGACCATGCAACCAGGCGCAGGATCGCACTCGACGAACCCTTCCTGCTCCCAGTTATCGAAGTAGAGGTTGTCCGGATACTGGCTTTCCCACCAGGGGTACTCGACGCGGAAATCGGTCAGCGTTACTCCCTGAGTAGCATGCCAATCCATTATCAGCCCCCAGCAATCGTGCGAGCCAAGGATGAATGGGCGACCAATTAGCGGGATGGAGCCCGGTGTTATCTCGGCATATTCATCACAGTCTGGCGCGTAGACACCCCAGACCACACCGGACTGGTTGCACTGCTGCCGGTCAAGGTCTGATGGGATAGCTCTGGCACCATCGCCTGGGTGCGAGTGAATCACGCGGATAATAGTGCCGATGTCTTCAGCATTCGCCCACTGCTCAGCATCGATGCGGAAATGCTCTGTCGGATTATCGTGGCTATTCGGTACCGGGAAGTAACGCTGACGCCGTCCTGACTGAATGACAAAGCCGCAGCACTCGCGTGGCGATTCCTCCAGAGCATGCTTCCGGATGGCATTCATTATCGTTTTGTTCATTTTGAAGTCCGGTTATCGGGAGAAGAGAACAGTTGCCGGGAACCCACCAAAATCAAGAATAGCAGCGTTTGGCTCAGCCAGCCCCGCGCCAAAGCGCTTGCGGCAATCGCTCAGACAGCCGCCGCATACATCGAGCGCAGGGTCAGCGACCGAATTCCCCTTCGCATCAAAATACACCGTGCCGTTGTAGGTGCAGCCGTCTCCGCTACGGTATTGGCCGCGCAGCGACCACTCACAGAGTGATGTGATCTGTCGGGTGGGAATAACCATGTTCTGCAAATCCGCCGGGCTAGTCAGCGTCCAGGAGACCACCTCATCATCCTCTGAGGTTTTCATGTCCAGCCAGAAAGTCTGAAGTGTATACATCGTCGGATCTGCTGTCTGGTTTATGCCCCCGGGGAAGTTGGCCGCATCAAGATAAACAGCATAGGTATCGATGATGCTCACCTTCGCATTCACCATGTCTTTAAATTGCAGACAGAGCGCAGTGATATGACCATCGAGATTAGACATGCTCAGCTTCGGTTCTGCAGTCTGGTCGGTTGACAGTGCAAGATCGTAAATCTGGAAGGGCCAGAAATCGAAGATTTTTCCATCCCAGATGATGGGTTTTGGTCCTAGCTTTGCCTCATCGCCGTTCGCAGCATCAATCTCGGCGGGAGAATGAGGAAATGGTGAATAATGGAAGCGGTGAATACCGCCGCTGAACTCTGAAGCATCTACTTCAACCAGCCGGACTCTACCGCCCGGCACCAGCATTGCAGCTGTATCAATCAGTACTGTCATGCTCCACCTCAGGCATAGACGCCATAGGCACGCTTAATCGTGAATGTCAGCTCAGCGAATTTGCTGCTGAGTTGGTTTTTACGTACAGAGTCGGACACCACCCGATACAGCCCCATCTCCTCGCCAGGCGGCGTGATGACAAATGCTTTAACGGTATGCGCCAACAGGAAGTCGCGAACAGTATTCACTTCAGAGTCAGCACCCACATGCTTCATCGGTACCTGAATGGCGGTAGAGTTAATGCCGTTCTCGGCTACCTGCTCATAACCATCACCGAATTGCGCAGACCGTATCGTTTGACTGTATTCGACAGCACCCGCACCGAGCTGCGAGTGCCAGTTGTAGGTATCTACTGCCATTTTTACTCCATAAAAAACCCATCCGGAGCTGGGTTAAAAGTTAGGTTATTTATTTGGCTAATGAAAAATTGACTTGAAACAACGTCATTGAAAAAAGAATTAGTTACTTCACATATATAAAATGATGAAATATGCGACACTCCGTCGATATTTTTATCCATCATAGCTAACCAATTCACAGGGATAGTTTAATGAATATTGTGCATTATGCAGCCATTGGAGCTGTAGCTTTCGTAGTTGTTCTAACGATTTTGGTGATTAACATTATTAAATTAAAGTCAGCCAGGGCTGATGCAGCAGAAAAGGCAGCAAAACTTGAGCGCTACGCGACAATCACCAATGCTGAAACAGAGGCTGAGCGAATCGTGAATGCAGCTAAGCAAACCGCAGAAGAGTTAATTATTGATTCGCAAAACAACCTTGACGAAGCAAAAGCTGTGGCAGCCAAAACTATTGCAGCCAGTGAAAAAGATGCAAAATCTATAACTCAGCGTGCGGAGGATATTCTATCAGATGCTCGTTTAGCAGCTAAGCGAATGAACACAGAAGCGCTGACTGCTGTAGAAACACAAAGAGTCAAGCGTACAGAAATTGAGAAGCAGATTGATGAGCTGCGCAAATCCTATCGTGAGAAAAAAATCACTTACGATGAGTTGGAAGAAGCACTATCAATCTATAAAGATGATATGGAATTTGCCGACATGGGGTTCTATGCACCACACTTCGATTTTGAAACATCGGCCAGTTTTCAGGATGCGATCAAGGCATGTCGCGAACGACAAAAAAATCTGCTACGTGACAAAACTGAATTTGGCGCAATACATTGCCCTACTGAATGGACGGTAGGTGGCTCTAAAAGTGAAGGTCGGAAAATGACCACTCGCGGCATTCAGATGACAGCACGTGCATTCAATGGTGAATGTGATGCAGCTATTGCAAACTGTACATTTAAAAACGTTTATCAAATGGAGCAAAGAATTTATAAAGCATTTGATGCCTTGAATAAGATGAATGAGGTTAACCAGATTTATATCAATCGTGCTTTTTTAGATTTGAAGCTAGATGAACTTCGACTTACACATGAATATCGTTTAAAAAAACAAGAAGAAAGAGAAGAACAACGTGAAATCCGCGCTCAGATGGCTGAGGAGAAGCGAGCTCAAGCCGAAATTGATCGTGCACTTCGAGAGGCTGAAGATGAAGAACGTCGCGCCAAAAAAGCGTTGGATAAAGCCCGTAAAGAAATGGAATCGAAGCTAGCCCAAATGACAGCTGAGCAAGTAGAGAAGCACCAAGCGAAGGTATCCGAACTAGAGCATGCCTTAGAAGAGGCGTTGTTGAAAGGTCAAAAAGCTCTTTCAATGGCTCAGCAAACTAAACGCGGCCATGTGTACGTTATTTCTAATATTGGTTCGTTTGGTGATGATGTTTTTAAAATAGGAATGACGCGTCGACTTGATCCTCAAGATCGAGTCGACGAACTGGGTAGTGCATCAGTCCCATTCCTATTCGATGTTCATGCAATGATTTTCAGTGAAGATGCCCCAGCAATGGAAAGCATGCTCCATCAGCGTTTCAATGAGCAACGCACTAACCTAGTTAATAAGCGTAAGGAGTTTTTCAATGTAAAATTGAGCGATATCAAAGATGCTGTATTTGAGATCGCAGGAAATGATGTAGATTTTATCGAAACAGCAACTGCTCAGCATTACTATGAAACAAAGGCAATTCGTAAGCAGAAAGCGGATATCATTTCAGTTGTTCCTCAAGAGGAAAAACTACCTAGATTTGCGGACGCAATATAACATTTCAATGGCAAATTTAAGGGCGATTTTTTATCGCCCTTTTATATTAAAAGTAATTAGTTACATGTTTTTGTAATAACCGACTTTAGAATCGAAACTCTGCTTAGATAGTGGCGTTTGGCTTGTCACATAAGCCTCCCAAGAGCTGTACGCCTCAACAAGCGCGCGCTTTTCATCTGCATTAATGGTGCTCGCTTTCATCCACTCGAAAGCACCTGATGCCATTTGCTTCCGCTTATCTTTTCTTGCTGCCCCACACGATGCAATGGAGTCGGCTACAGAATCACTCCACCCAACCAACTGCAGGATCTCCAACCTCTTTTGAATCACGAACTGATCCGCAGACGCATTCCGTGCCTGAGTCGACAGGTATTCAGCAAACTCCATTTTGTTCTTTGGGGCCTGAGAGGGGTTATCAATATTTACATCACACTTCGAAAGCTCATCATACTTGGCTTGTTTTTGTTCGTTATTGCCTGAACCATTCCCGGCACACGCAGAAAGAGCCATTGCTAACACAACAGTCGTGAAGACCTTTTTCATTATCATCCCCTGATTAGTATGGTTTTGAGCATAATAACCAAGGGATGCTGTGGTGTAACCAGGTGCGGGTGATATTACTGTCTCAGGATCAGAGTCAGACTACTACTTTGACTGGAACTGCCTGCCAAGCAACCCATCGCTGCGGGCGGCTCTCGCCAGGATCTCAGTCACTTTAGCTTCGATTTCCTTTCCTAAAGCCCTCGCGGCGGCATTCCCATCTCCAGATGTGGTTGATGATGCGTTGCCCTTGTTGTCCACATAGATGTCTATGTTGACCTGCGGTTGCGTACCCCCTCCACCTTGCGCCCTAACACCAAGCCGCCCGGCGGAATCTCGCGTCAGCGGCATGATCGCCTCTGCTCCGGCCTCTGCAAAAACACCGCCTTTAGCAAACTTTGACGCACCCTGAAAGGTAAAATACTGAGGTGAGTCGTATACCCCGTTTACGTACTGATGTAGGCCTTGTGACTCATACACCCCACCTTTTGCGTTCGGGGCAAATGACGGAACCGCGAAGGATTGCCCAGCACCCGCCGAAGCGCTAGAGCCACCACTAATCCACCCCATGGCCGCCTGCAAGGTGTATGCGACCATAAGCCTGTTGGTAACATCCAGGATCATCCTGAGCATGGACTTGCCGAACTCTTTTATCGATGCCTTTCCTGTCATCATGAGGTCGGTAAGCATGTCAGATAGCCCGGTCAAAGTTGAACCGGCAACACCTTTCACAGCGTCGTATGTATTTGTCGCTGCTTCCAGATACTCATTCCACCCACTAACGGCGCCATCCTTCCAATCACCGCGCAGCTTATCCTCTTCGGCATAGTAACTTCGAAGCGCTGCCAGCTCTTTCTCGTAGCCAGCATCTTCAAGTTTTCCGCCGCCGTTCAGCCATCCCTGACGTAGCTGAGCCTCCTCAGTCATTCGTTGAGCCATGCGGCTACTCAAGCCAGACCCGCTTCTGAGTGCCCCGGACTTCTCTGTCATCTGTGTGACGTACTTGTTAGCCTGCTTTGCCAGGCTGTTAATCTTCTGCTGGGCCTCTACTTCCTTGTTTTTCTGATCCACAACCTTGGCTGCGTTCAGAATGGCTTCACGGCTCGACAGGAGAGATTTCTCCTGCGCGGTGAGGGCCCGGGTTTTGGCAGCCACATCCAGCTCAGCAAAGTGGGATTGCTGTTTGCTGAACTCAGTATTTTTGGCGTGCGTTTCCCCAGTCTGACGCAGGGTCTCGAGGGTTTCCGTTAACGTTCTGGCCTGTGCCCGGTAGTTCTCAAGGGTGCGATCGCCTGCATCGAGTGTTGCTTTCGCTTCTTTGGTCTTTTTGGCTGAGTCTTCGGCTAATTTCGAAACCGCATTCCTGGACTCGCGGCTGGTACCACCGTCCCCGGAAACTCCTGCCCCCTTTGCTTCAGCCTCATAATTGGCCTGGGCATTAGGAGCGGAAACACGTTCCAACAACTTGTTGTAACGCTTTTTATTCTCGGCGATCTGTTTATCTGCTTCTGCCCCGGCCTTTTTCATTGCCTCGACGTCCATACCGAGGAAATTAGCTAATGCCCCGCCGCCAGGTATCTTTTCTGCCCACCCAGCAACAGTACCAGTGAATTTGGCATCCAACGATGTGATATTGAGAAACAGGTCTTTTATCGACGCTTCTACCAAGTTGAAGATATCGATCACCTGGTTCCCCCAGGCACGGACAGTAATACCAATATCCCGGAAGTTGTCGGATGCGCTTTTTTTCAGCGTATCCCATACTCTGCCGATGTTATCAGTAGCCTTGTTCGTTTCTTCAGCGCGCCTGGACATAACATCAGCGTAAAGCTGAATGGCCTCTGCTACGGCAGCCTCTTCACCCTTCTGCTTACGCAACTGGATGATGTGCTTCATCATGGCTTCATCAACAAAGCCATATTGCTCATTCAGGCTGGACAGCCCTTTCACCGGGTCGCTGACAATCTTGCCGAAGTCGGACATCGCCGTTTTAGTGTCACTGCCAGCCTTACCCATCAGGGTGATGGACGTGGCGATCTGCTTCATCTGGCTGGCGGTATATTTACCAGTGTCATTCAGCGTAACCAGCGTATCTACTGTGGAACTGATGGATGTATTCGTCTTGCCGGCCACCTCTTCAGCAGCCTCATTTAGCTGCTGCATTGAGGCGAAGCCAGCGCCGCCCATCATGATGACCGATCGCGCCACCTGGTCGAATTGCTCGGATGAATTGTACGCGGCGGCAGCCAAGAGTCCGATCGTACCAATCAGACCGGCCAGAGCGATCGTGGTTGGGTTAATCATCCCGACCATGCTGCGGATGTATTCACCAACACCCGACAGCGCGCCCTGTACTGAGCCAAACTGGTCTTTAATTTGCCCGCCCTGCTGGAGCAGAATCAGGAACGGAGACTGCCCACCAGCTAGCTGTGTGGCGATATCGGTGAACTGTGCAGGAAGTGTGCGCATCGCGGCGCTGTACTGACCCACGGAGATACCGGCACGACGCGCCGCTGCCTCCTGGCGGGATAGTGCCTCTGGCAGCACGTCGGCCACACCGGTGAGTCGCTCACGCGTCTGGTTCAGGATGGTGTTGAAGTGCTCGAATTGAGCACTATTGATGCGCCCTGACTCGAAATGCGCCACCAGCTGAGCGTGCTGTTCATCCAGCGAGTTGAATGCCCGGATCGTCGGGTCGATGGAACCCAGGAGGTTTTTCAGCGCTGCGGATTGTTTCTCGGAGGCCTGGGTGGCTGCCAGTTCTGCCTGCGCTTTCGCCGCAGCTTCGCCAGTGTCGGTCAGCTTTAGGCGGGTGTCATCGAGGATTTTGTTGTAGTACTGGAAATCGTCGGTATCCAGTAAGCCTTTAGTCTGGAAGTTACGCAGCGCGGCCTGCTGTTCATCAAGCCTGTTCAGTGCCTTGTTTACCGGGTCGATATTATCCAGCAGACCTTTGAGTGCTTCTCGCTGCTCCCGAATTCCCTCTGCGCCTTCCTGAGCTGATGGTTTTACCCGTTTCGCCGCATTAGCCAAAGCATCAGCACCTGCTACCGCACCCGCAGCAGCCTCATTCAGTTTATCCAGTTCATTGCTGGCCGTTTTCAGCTCAGAAACATCAGCCCGCAAAGTAATCGAGGCGATTTGGTCAGACATTATTTCGTCTCCTTGTGCATTACTTTGAGAGCCTCGCTTTCCATGACTTGAAGGTCAGCCATGCAGGCCGCCGCATCTTTTACCCCGTGTAGTTCAAAAATCCAGGGGAGAACGTTGTAATCAAGACCGGTCGCACCACTCGCGCCGACGCGCCATTGGGTAGCCAGCGCGGAGAAGACGGTGAAGGCCTCCCATATGGATGGCAGTATCCTCACCTCCTCTTCGACGTCCTCAGGCGTTAAACCAAAAGCACTTAGCTCCGCCAGAGTCGGCCCTGGCGTATACAAAGCTGCGGCGACCTGTCTCAGTTTTTTTCGCGGATGCCCATCAGCTCTTTGGTGTAGGCCAAGCCGATGCTGTCGAACGCACGAGGGTAGTTTTTCAGAAGGACAACCACGTTTTCGCGGTTGAATTCGTCCGGTAGCGCCCAGCCATCGACGATCTCCATCAGATAGTCAGCCTGCGGTTCGACGGGGGCTTTTTTACCTTCAGCTGATTTCTGCAACTTCTCATCCATTACGCGCAGCTCTTCGAGCGTCTTATGGCGAAAGGTGAAGGTCAGTTTGCCGTCTTCAGCGCCGGCGCGCGGGATGCTGGCGGTTACGGAAAAGGTAGGATTCGGGATCAGAGAGAATTTGGTCATGAAGTTATCTCAGAATGGCCCGGCGAACCGGGCATCATTGGTTAGCTGATAGTGACAACGCACGCAGCAGATGTGATGGTCTTGCCTGCGGCGTCGGTGACTTCGCAGGTGTAAGAGCCAGCATCACCGGATGCCACAGACGGGATGTTGAACGTCGAGGCCGTTTTGCCCGGAATGGCTGTGCCCCCCTTCTTCCACACGTAGGTGTAAGGCGCTGAACCACCCTGCATGACCACAGCCAGGTCCAGTGCTGCGCCAGTAGCAACAGATTGTGTTGGGGGCAGGTCGGTCAGGAACGCCAGCGGCACAGCGGAGGAATCAGCGATCGGGTAAATCTGCATATCCGATTCGAAGTTCATGCGCGCTTCGTTGCTTTCTACGGCATTGATTTCGGTACGTGGTACCTTCTGGAAGGACACTTTGGCAGAGTAGTAGCGATCAGCTTTACCGCGTGGGTTATGGAACCATACCGCCGTAGTATCGCTCGACTCGTCGAGTTCAATCAGGCGCTTGTAGATAGCCAACTGCGGGTCATGAGCGAAAGTGTAGACCTGCACCACGGCGTTTTTAAACGTCGGGATAGTACGAGCCTTATCATCCTCCAGGAACTGGATGCTGATGGTCTGCTGGTCGCCACCTTCGGTAGATAAGGTCATGACCTGAGGCATGGTGATCCACGAATCGATTTTACGCAGCGTACCCGCACCGGTACCTGCCGGAAATTTCGTGGTATCGGTGGTATCGAACGCTTCCAGCACGATTTTAGTACCGGTGACTGATTTGACGCGCACCACCATGTTGTCGAGCTTCAGCCAGCCAGAGCTGACCTGGACGACATCACCCGCGAGGATGCCAGCCGCAGAGGCAACGGTCAGTTCGCATTCCGTTGCATTGGATGCCGCTGTGAAGACAATCGGCGCAAGATAGGCCTTGGCCACGTTTACACGCGACCCATTGGGGATTGCGAATGCCATTGCATTCTCCTGAATTTAGGTAATAAAAAACCCGCCGAGTGACGGGTCAGTAATCAGCGCGGTATTGCATGCTGATGGGGATGGTATAGGTTATGGAGCCGCTGCTGCCGTTTGGTGCAGATGTCGGACGGTCCTGTATTGGTGAACGAATCTGTGGCGGCCCGTTGATGTAAGTCGTGAGGTCACCATCCACCAGCGGTAGCCCTTCGGGGAAAGCGTCAGCGATGTACTGAGCCAGTCCTCTGGCCTGAGTCACGCCGCTACCCGCCGGAGCGATGATGTTGAGCTGGAGAATGCCCTGATATGTTCGCAGTTGGCCTTCCATATCTTGCCCAACTGTTTGAGCCGGCAAGATGTAAACGCGCCCGTACGGCGCATTATCCGGAGGGGTGAACGCGATGTTCGGCCAGGCGACAGGCAGACCGAGCGATGAGCAGATAACCGCGACACGGCTTTCCAGCAGGTCAGCGATCCGCATTGACTGTTCACCGACCATTTCGCACCTCGCTCATTGCCTCACGGAACAGCTGCGCGGCATCCAGCGCAGTTATACCAACCATGCCGCCAGGCGCCTGTCCAGAATGCCCATTCTCCAGGGCTACGGCATAAGGCAGGTTATTGGTGAAGTAAATCGAATTAACCTGCCCTACCCGGAACACCTCGAGCACCGTCATTCCACGTGAGTTAGAACCCTGCCCGGACGCATCTGGCGTCTCGTTCGATTCGGTTGGCTGACTATCAAATCCCACGTACCAGTTATTTTTGAAACGGCCTCCAACATACCCGTCAGGCTTTTTGATATCCATCGAGTCATTAACACGCAGCCCGCGCTTAAGTCGCCCTGACTTTGTGAGGTTGTCCGGGTCATCACGCAAAGCCGCGTTATGTTCCCGAACCGCAGTGTTGTAAGAGGTTGCCGTCTGGTTCACCTGCCAGATATCCGGCTGCCCGACGGGGGACATATCCACCAGCCGTCCGAGTATTTTGATACCTGTCCGGCGCACCACCTGGTCTATGTCCTCCTTTGAGCCATCGACGAACAGCTGAATAGCAGCCAGGAACGGCTGATTAGCAGTGTCAGCCATAGTTACGCCCTCAGTTGGATGTTGTAGGAGATAAGCACATCAGCAGGCTTAACCGGGTTCGGTTGAACCACTCGCCATTTCTTGCCGTCGATTTCGATGTGGTCATCGATACGCACTTCCGTTTCAAACGTGGCCGCCAGTTTTTTATCGCCCGTGGCAATCAGGGAACCGTCGATTTCTCGGGATGAATACTCGGTGATAACACCGGTGACGGTCGCAGTGATTTCCGGAGTGGTGATCTCTTTCCCAAACTGGTCGCGGATAGTCGTGCCGCCACGGGAAAGCTGATATGCCTTCCCGTTTTCGGTCAGCAGCCGAGTGGCTGTCGCACGCATGCGCAGATAGTTAATTGCCATTTCAGCCCCTTTCAATACGGACCTGATTGCCGCCGACCACCAGCCCTCGCAGCAAGGAGTAGAGCCAAGGGAATGATGGTGCAGCCTTGTAGGTACCCGCTTCGTACTGAACGGTTACCGCACCCTCGACGCGTTCCATCGTCACCGCGCCGCCACCAGCAACCGAAGGCGTTAAGTCAATCTCCTGCGATTCGATGGCCAGTCGGCACTGAGCATCAACCAGACGCTGCGGGATGGCGTCGTCCGGCAGGTCAACACCGTCGAAGCGAACACCTGCGCGCGGCCAGGACAGCGCTTGTGATGCGCTGGACCGCTGCCCGCGCCATTGCTGCCCCTCCAGATAATCCATCGCCTGCATCAGCATCTGGCCGCACTCGCCATCATCGGCAGGAGCGGTATACCCGCGACCTGCCGCGAATGTGCGCAGGTTGAGAACACTGGCGTAGGTGTTGAAATCTGGCGAATGAGGATCGGCCACCAGCATGGTTATTCCTCCAGACGCCAGTCCAGCGCCAGCCAGTTATCAACTTCGTCAGGGTGAACCTCGGCGCTCAGCGGACCGCCGGGGAACTCTGGGGTATCACGCACCATGACCACCAGCTCATTGCCGGTAGATTCCTGCTGAGCAGGAGCATGTTCAGCGTCGTTCTGCACCGCTAGCTTTTCAGCCTCACGCTGCGCGCGCTGCTCTTTGGTCAATCCGGCCATTTGGCCTCCTGAAAAACAAAGGGGCCGAAGCCCCATTGGTTAGCCCATGATGATGCATGCGTGGCGTGGCTTAACGGCAGCAACACCCCACGACAGACCGACTTCATAGCGCACTTGGCGGTACTGGCGGTACAGCGCCACCTGGAAGGTAATGCCGGAAACCGGATCGGTCACGTTCATGACATCATCTGCGGTATCACCACCTTCTGGCATCGCCGGGGTGCGACTCGCAAGCAGGAATGCGTTACGGGCAAAGGCCATGTTTGGCGCAAACTCGCTCAGCACAGTGACCGCAGCCTGGTCAGCCAGATCCTGACGCAGACCAGGAGCGCTGATGGTGATGCTTGAGGAGGTGGCAGCCACAACCATGTACTGGTTATCGTCTCCGGCAAATTTCACCGCGGTGCCAGCTGCGATCCCGCCTGTACCAGCAGAGATAGCAACAATGATGTCGCCAGCCACCTTCGCGCCATTGACCTTATAGCCAGCAGCTGTGCTCTTCGAGGTGCGGCCGATATTGAATGACTCATGGAGATTGAACCCCATGATTTTGCCGATGATGCCTTCACGCAGCATCCGGTCAGTTCCTGCCTCATTCGTTTTAAACAGCACAGACTGCTTACCACGAATAGATGCCATTGCCTCACCGCCAAGCACCATGCGCATATCAGTAGTTGGAGCACCATTATCGGTCAGAATCTGACGCGCCAGTGCCGCATCGGTCAGGTCGTCTTTGATACTGAACGGGGTATCCTTAGGTGCACCAACAGCGCGGGACGAGTTAAAGAACAGCGCCGCGAGGTCTGCATCCACTTCGTTTGCCAGCGCACGGAACGCCTCCTGGAATTGGTCTGCGAGAATAATGTTGTAGGTGCCAGCCGGGCCAAGCGCCAACTGTTCTTCACCGTTCCACTTGACCGGGGCCATTTTGGACTTGGTGATGGTTACATCAACCCCATCAATCACCTGATCGCCAGTGTTTGGCGCGGAGGCTCCGGGGGTGATGTCTTCAGTTTTAGCTGTTGGCGCAACTGGCGCACGAACAATCTGGCCTTTGGCTGCGGCATCTGCTTTTGCATTTCGCGCAACGGCTGGAATAAACCCAGTTTGCTCACGGGAAACAACGTTCAGTGCAGTATAAATGGTCGGGATCAGACCAGTAAGGGTGTTGCCTGCCATTTATGGCTCCTTTCAATTAATCGACGATGTTGACGCCATCGCTAAGCGCAGCCTGCTTGCCTGCACCATCCAGAGCGTCAAACGCACCGCGTTTCATGGTTTTCTGCCCGGCCTGATGCTGCGACTGCTGCGAGCCGCCGCCGCTGTTACCGGACGCTTTGAGGATGTAGTCTTTCTGCGGATGCAACTCGACCAGAGATTCCAGCGCTTCGTCGAAACCAGCCAGTTCGCCAGGCTTGGTACGGGAGAACACCTTGTTGCCCTGCCCGTCGTAGGCCACGACCTTGCCGTCTTCGATTTTGAAGTTCTGCCCGAAATGGGAACGCACGAACTCAGCCGGGATCGCCATCTTCTCGGAAATGAACTTCGAACCACCGAAGCGGCCGCCGATCATCTCGTCGTAGAGTTGGGTTTCCAGTTTCTGGCTGCGCCCATTGGCTTCGTCCAGTTGCTGCTGGAATGCCTTGGTGATTTCGGCCTTCACCTGGTCAACGGCACCAGCGTCGATCAGTTTCTTCTGGTCGATTTTGGTCATCATCTCCAGGGCTTCAAGCGCCTTGGTCGGGTCGGTGATGCCAGCGAATTTCGCGAGACCGGCTTCCGCCGCTTCCTTCGCCTCGCGGTGAGTTTTTGCTTCACCGTTTAATGAGGTGATTTTGGTCATCGCTGCGACCGCGTCGAACGGGATTTCTTTGCCGTCATCATGTACGTAGACAGGCATCCCGTTTTCAACGACCACATTGCCGTTAGCATCGAGTTTGAGTTTCATTGTTTTGCTCCAGCCTTCCGGCCATTGGTAGTAGGTCATCCGACCCGGTCACCGCATCGCATCCGCTCAGCGGCAGGCATAAAAAAAGCCGCCCGGAGGCAGCCTGATGTTCATGGGGTTTGTGCTACTGGAACGCCGACGCATCCACGCGGCGCAATTCGTCTAGGGTCAGGAACTCACCGGCATCGTTGAACATCTCTGGTACCGTGATTTTTCCGTCGCGAAGCATCATGGCGCGAGTAACTCCCAGCACCTGCTCCTGTCGCGCGTACGGCTGCCGGGTGAGCCAGTCGGCATAACTCGTATGTGCTGGCACCTGGCCGTCCATGGACGCCCTGGTTGCGTTGCTCAGTTCGTCAGGTGGTATCTGCAATTCCTCCCACGATTTCGTAATAAGGATTTCGCCGGAGCGACAGCAGAAGTGGATTTTGCCGGGGCCGCGCAGGTACGGAACCACATGCCCCAGCGGCTTGCCGTCGAGGGTGTAAAGCCTGCGGTCGCGGATGATGCACCACTGGCTCGTATGGGTATCAAGCGTGGATGACCACTGTTTGGCCTTCACGATGTCGCTGTTTGCCCGAGCGAAGTCCTGACGGGCTGAGGCGGCCATATGGTTCACCGCAGTACGGGTCACAACCGCCAGGTCACGCCGGGAGGCATTGATTATCCCGTCTTCACGGTTGAGTTTCGGCGTACCAGCAACACGTTTGACGATTTGCTCTACTGTTTCGCCCTGGAGGAAGCCGGATCGCACAGCGTTGGTGATTTTATCCAGGCGATCCGATTCGAGTTTCTGGCCCCACTCTTTCAGCAAACGCCCCTGGAATGGCTGTGCTACAGCCGCGGCGTAAACCTGCTCAGGAGCAATGTTCTGGAGCGGAATGTGCTGGAGTATCTGTTTCGGAATGACACTGCTGAACAAGTCCAGTTGATACCCGGCCTCATACTCAACGTAGCGCGTCAGCTCTCGGGCAAGCGCGGCATTAACCGGTTCGTAGGCCTGCTGGTTGAGGTCCCGCACACCAGCCAGAAGCGAAGCCAGGCGGCGGGCACTGTAGGTATCAGCGCGCTTACCATCCAGCAGCACCAGCAGTTTGGCAGCCAGGTCAGCATCCATCTTGCTGAGCAACGCCACCATGCGCCGGGCAACGCCAGTACCGTAGCGGTTCACATACAGGCCGTGCGCTATCGTCTCGTCCTGCAGGCGATCATTAACTGAGCGAGCCATATCACACCTCACCTAGTGGCGGTTCGGTCAGCGAGGCTGATTCAACCAGTAGTTCACTCAGCACCACATCGGGATCTGCATCAGCATCGATGATGTTGAGCTTCTGGAGCGACTTAATCGCGTCAACACGACGTATATCGCCGCCCTGGCGCAGCGACTGGATGGCCAGCGCTGCCGGAGGATTGAACTCTTTCGACTCAACATCCAGTTCAGTGCGGACATCAACGTTACCGCCTTCGGATTCACCGATGTACTCAGCCATAATCTGCAGGATATTGTCGATTGCATCTTCAAGGCTGGTTGCCATGGTGTAGAGCGGCGATTGCTCCTGCATTTTCTCTTCTGAGGTCTGGTCAACAGACTTGGTCGAGGTATTGTCGGTACGCAGCAGCTTCGCGCCAGCCTGGCGCATTTGCTCTACCAGGTCAGTCAGGGACTCTTTACCGGCACTGATTGACGTTCCAGTGTGCTCGACATATTCAAGCCCCTGTTTCTGTCGATCGGAGAACTGAGTTGCAGACGAAGAGCCAATTACCAGTTCCTGCCCATCCTCCAGGCCGAATACCGTAAGCAACGGGACGCGCGCTACGTGCAGGATGTTGTCCTGTTCGCTCTGACTCTGCCAGTGCTTCACGTTCAGCAGCGCCATATTCAACAGCGGAGGAGAACCGCACATAAAACCAGTGCGCTTGGTGTAGAGCGTGACCAGCGTGATGTCCTGCCGCGACGTTTGCCATTCTTCGTGTAGCGCCCAGTTCGCCTGTGCATTATCGCCGGTAGCCTTACGATAAATCTGCACCAGTCCAGGTGTTAGCAATCGAATTTGCTCGACTTTTGTCTGCCCGAAGTCATCACCGTCCTCGACTACCACCTCTTTGATGCGCAGCTCCGTGAGCACGACCTTGCCTGCAGTCATCTTTGACTTCCAGCCAATTACCTGTCGGGGATTGAGCATCGTTACATATGGCCGCGCGCCAGTAGCTTTCTCATCTGCTTTGGTCTTTACCTGTTCTGCGTCTACCCGGGGATAATCCACCAGCGCATGAGATAGGCCATACTGCATCGCCAGGCTGAAGAACGCCTGCGCCCAAACGTCAAGGCGACTACCTTCCAGATCCACGTCCTTTGCAAACTCGCGAAGCGCATCCGGGACGTTCTCACCCAACTGGATTGGCTCAGCGAATACACGCCCAACGTTCTGGTTAATCGTCTCTTCGTACGCTGGGAGCAGCGTTGCCACTGCCAGGCGCTTTTTGTAGCCCTCTTTATCTTCTTTCGGCCAGCGTGGCAGATATGCCTCACCAAGCTGGCGCATATACAGCGTACCGCCCATCAGGGCGTCGTTAATGTCCCACGCCTGCACCATGTTCCCATAGTCCAGATTGGGTGTTGAAATATCAGGCATGGCATTAAATCCGTAGGTTGGTGACTTTGCCGACTTTCTTCGGCGGTGAATGCAGCACTGCGTAGCGCGTGCCGTCCCAGTCGTGGTCTTCCTGCTGGGTGTCTACGTCGTCTGGATTTTTGCTGTCGCGAACGAGCACAGGCACGCGACTTATCCAGCCACGACAATACTCGAAGACGTAAAACGCTGGTTTCTCGGGCATCCCTGACTCCAGCTTTTTACCTTCAATGACCGCTTCGAGCATGTCAGCGAACAAGGCGGCACCGTTCACGCGAGAGCCCGGTTTTTTATTGGATGGCACCCATTTAACGCCCTGTGTTTCCATCTTCTGGGCAATCGATAGCTCATCATCGCCAGTGTTATAGATCGCCCCATCAGCAGGGCCTGTCGCAATCTTCTTGCAGATGCCAGGCCTGATGTTTAACTGCCCCTGTGTCACTCCGTTGAGTTTTATCTCTTCAGGTTCGGCGACCTCTTCACCCACCAACCGCTTATCAACCCACGCAACGCCCTTGGCGACGTTCGTCGAGGACATATTGAGGCCTTTATTTAGCTCGTCAGGCGGGCAGCCGTACCACTCGCCAATCAGGATCAGCGACCCGGCAGGTGGGCAGAACTGGCGACCGTCCGGCAGCTCTGCTGCGGTGCCATCGGCGCGCGCCCACCAGAGGTTAGAGAACGGCTTCGACTCGCCCCAGTCATGGGAGCGGTCGACGGTCCAGCTATCCGGTATGCGGAACGGCTTAATGACATGCAGCGATGCATTCCACAGGTGGTCAAAGCGCCCGCCGCTGGTGACGTCCCACGAGCCCTCTACCCACGCTTTGCGGCGATTAGGGTCTTTGATGGCCATCAGCGTTGCGATGTACTGGGGATCGAGGTACGGGTTCTCTTTGAACGAGCCGTGAATAGCCACTCGCGTCAGCGTCACATCCTCTTCACGTTCGGTCTGCGGGTTAAACACCTTCTGCGTTTCACGAATGATAGTGCCGCGCGGCGCTGGCTCGATGAAGCGTTTCTTTACCCAGGTATGGCCAATGCCAAACGGATTGGTCGTGCTGAACGTCTCCAGGGGGATCGGTCTAAGCAGCGAGCCATCATCCAGCGGATAGTTTTCCGGCCGGAACGATGAGCGCCGGCAGGAGAACATCATTTCGTAGAACTCACCCGACTGCTGTTTGGTCAGCTCGTTGAAGCCGATGAACGGAAACTCCTGACCGTGATAATCCCAGTAATCACCCTCTTCCTTCCCGAAGCGGAACAGCAGCTCTTCGCCAGTAGGCCATACCCAACGTAATTCACTGGCCGATGCCAGATAGCGTGCGCCGTCGTTAAATAGGCGATACATACGCTTTGACTGGGTAATGATGTCGGTGAGGTTCTTATACTCGGTATCGAATATCACGCCACGCCAGAACGAGCCATAGCCCAGACCAACCAGGCGACGAAAGCGCGCCAGCTGCGCGGCAGTTTTACCCGGTCCGCGCGTTCCTTCGTAGAGGATCTCGTTACATGGGCAGCTCAGGGAGAGCGATTGCGATCCCGGCAAAGGTTTCCAGACGGCTTTGTAATTCATCCACCAAGAACCTCGCTCTGCTGTTTCTGTGCTGCTGCTTCCCAGTCGTCGACGTTATCGCAGGACGGGACCGGCATAATGCTGTGGGTTGCTGTGACCTTCTGTTCAACCTGCTCTTTGAACGCCTGCACTTTGATGTGCTTGCCGAGCAGTTCAAGGTTCTTGACCTTATCCGGCCACTTAACCTTTTTGAGGATGGTTTCCGCCGTCTCCTCGTCGAAGTTCTGAATGGTCGTGCTGATGTCCAAGCCGGTCAGAGAAATTCGCCAGGCTTTTGGCCATGAGGTGATCGGCTTGAGGCTGCCGTCGTCATTGAGAATGTCCAGAACGTCCATCTGATCGATCTCAACCAAGCGACGGAGCACATAATCGGCATCAATACCCACATCTTCGTTGCGCTTCGCTTTGAGTTCGGCGATTCTGTTTTGGATGTCAACTTTTGACAACAACTTAGCGGCGATGCGGTTTGCAGTCTTGACGCTGTACCCCGCCCGAATAGCCGCTTGCGTAGCGTTTAAATCGATGAGGTACTCGCGGCAGAACATTTCTTGCTTGTCGGTGAGTGCCATAGTTTATTTCATTTTAGACTTGGTAGGAGTGGCTATGGTTAGAGTTGAATTCAACAAAATCACATACGACATCGGCTATGAAAATGGTATTTACTTCGCAAGATCATCTGCAGGACCATCCCCGATAGGAAAAACAATTGATGAGTTAAGCGATGGTTTGTCTGCGTGTACTGGTGCAAAAAAAAGCGATCTGATTAGATACCTTAAGGAAATTCTATCTCAATAATTTTAAAGGGCGCGATCACAGCTGCGCCCTTCTCATCATTTTAACCCACAGAATTATCAAGTAATATACAACGTCTTCGCTTGATTCCAATGCTGTTAGGAAATTACTGATTCAGCATGCTCGGCAAGGAACTGGTTTTGCAAAGCTCCCCAGTCCGGTTTTGCCATGTATAATCCTTGCTACTATTTTGAATAAATTAAGGGATACGATGATTCAGGAATTGCTATTCCAAGCGATCAAACATGAAAGGATGCAAAAAAAACTGAATGAGTTGAATGCTCACTTTTACAACCGGAAGCATGAGACTCAGATTCGAGACGAGCTGGTCGTTATCATCAATCAGATGAATTCAGTGATTGCTATTAGTGAACATCCGAAACTAAGGATCGGTGCTGTTGACTTATCAATCTACAATCCAACACGACAGGGCAATGAGGAAAGTGACTGCATCGCCACCATAGAACTGAAACACCACTATCCGCGAGATTTGCTTCTTGAACAGGTGCAAAGAGGCATCCTATCCGACCTCTCAAGGAAAGTTGTTTCACCAACCTCTCACTTTATTCATGTAATCCAACAAAGAACAGTTCTCCCTTGCCCATTAATTGGGAAAGTAAAGTTTCTCGAAAGAAACGCCGACGACATATCCTTTTATGTTGAAACGTTGGAAAACCTGCCATCTTTCCCGCCAAGTTTTCAGAAAAAGACCGTCTGCATTGATGTTCCGGGAATAGTGAGATCGACATATACTTTCAACATTTACGCCTTGCCAGTCAAACAGACCTCCAGTCTTGAGATGAAAAGATCCACAAACTCTATGTCTGAACAGATTTAATAAATCCTGGCTGATCAATAGCACCTCTTTTTTACTCCATTACGATTGGTCTGCCCATGGTGATGGCAATAAAAAGCCACTCGAAAGTGGCCTTTGTGATGGTCATATAACAACATCCCCTCATAAGGGGGAATTATTCACTTTCAAGGTCTAATGCATCCTGAATTGCATCTGCTAGCTCAGACACTTTACTAGCCGCAAAGTCTAAATCTTGATACATCGTCCCACCTGATGAGTCCCCTGACGCCGAAGAAGCCGATGCCTTAGCTATCTCCAGTGCAGCCTTAACCGCAAGTAAGCGTTGATGCTCTTCTCTCGAAACCCCAGGGTCAGTCAGACCAAAATATCCATCAAGCATTTCATTCTCCTTTTACCACAGCCTATCTGTGTCTATTAGAAGATTGGGGCCAAGTTTAAAAATATCAACTGCGGCAATACATTATCGAAGCCCCTCTGTGAAGAACTTCTGTAATGCGGTCAGGCCTGCGCTTTACTGGCAAGCTCAACCAAATCTTTGAAGTCCTGGCACATATCCAGTCGATGACCATGATCGTCGACAAAGTTATACCCTTTGAATAGCTCTACGATTTCCTCGGGACCTTTCCCATTCAAACGAGGAAACCGCTTTGATTCGTCAACCTGTTTCATCTTCTAATCTCCAGTCAGTAGGATATGATCCCGCTACAAACGTTCTTGAAATTGCCTTTCATGGTGGCGGCATTTATCAGTATTCAGGTGTTCCATCGACAGTACATCTGGGCCTGCTTTCAGCCGGGTCAAAAGGCGTTTACTTTCACCAACACATCAAAAATGTTTACGGCTACCGCAAGGTAGGCTAATCATCTGCGGGGATTCGTCCCCGCTTTTTGCCAGTTCCCGTTATTTGACTCTCTCACCGAGTCGTAAATACGCTCACATGTCATTCCTGCCCGGTAGCTTTCGTCAGCTCGCTCAGCATAATATCGAACTTCTTCTGCAAGGCTTCCGAGCATGTTGGCAAGCATTGTAGGGTCGGCCATGGCTGTTTTGCTTCTGACGGCAGCGGCAAGATCTGCGGTGTGCTTTGCGGCGTCCAGGCGGGCGGCAAGCTTTGTTGCTTCGGTGCGCAGCTGGCTAACAGTAGCAGACAGACCAGCAGCAGTGGCAGCTGATTTAGCCGCTTGTGCTTGTGCATCTTTTACAGCCTCATCACGGGCAATAATACGCCCTTGTTCAATCATGCGGGCTGCGGTCTGTGCGTTCGCTGTTTGCGATGATTCTACGCTGTCACGCTCGGCCCACTTCTTTTCCCAACCGCGGCTGCTCCATACATTCCCAGCAATGAATGCAACGGACACCAGCAGCAAAATGGCAATAAACCGATAGCGCAGGCTCACTGGTCTATCCCCCAGCACGTCAAAGCGCTTTCTTGGTCTCGTCTTTCTACCTGCCCATAGCAGCCATTTTTCTGGCCTTTGGTCAGGCGACAGTCTCGGCCACCGTCTTTAATCCACCAGCGGATCGCTTCACAGGCGCCTTCACGGTCGCCAGCATTTATTCGCTTATAAAACGTAGACGGGAAACATTTACCGGGGCCGATGTTGTAGGGACAAAAAGACGCGATCCCGGCTTTCTGTGGTTCTGTCAGTGGTACCTTGATATTGCGGTCCACCCAGGCCAGCGCTTTATCGCGTTCAATGGCGTTTACCTGGGCGCATTTCTCAGCTGACAGCTTCATGCCCTGCACTACCGGCTTGCCATCAACCATCGTGGCGCCACGGCAAATTGTCCAGATTCCTCCGCCGTCGCGATACGCCGTCAGACTATTACCCTCTTTCTCATCCAGAAACTGATCGAGAATAACGGGTGCGGAAGCCCCGGCAAGAATCAAACCAACGACCGCTGCGCTCAGTTTATTCTTCAGCTTTGGTGGCATAGCCATTGCGCCGATCCTCCCGTTCTTTCCAGCGGAAATACCAGTTCACTGCACAGGTGATAACAGTGCATGCGATACCGACAATAATTGCCCAGTCGCTCAGGCTTAACCCTGCAATTCTGTCGGCCAACATCCAGGACACCTCTTTTGCTGTTTTAGCTGTTTCGGCATATGCCTTCGCTGATACACCGCAGCCGGTCAGCGTGGTTCCTGTTCCATATGAAAGTCTGCTGTAAATGGTGCTCATTCTGGTCATAGCCTCACCTCCGATTTTTCGGATGGCGCTGTGTGTGTATGAAAAGGGTCAGGCTTCACGGGCTGAATTTATCAACAAAGCACGTAGCGGATGATTCCCGTGAGCCTGAAATGAAAAATCCCCGGCGGGAAGCCAGGGATTGGATGTTTGGTATTTTTTATTGCGGTGGCTGCAATGGTCCTTCGAGAACCTCAGCTTCCCCGTTATGGCAGATGTCGTCGCCTCTGGTTAGATGCCAGACTCCAGTGATCATTTTACCTGTCTCCAGGTCTTCAAAAATCTCATTGGTAAAATATGCCACCTGAGCAGTCCCGTTAAACTGGATCCAGTAAAACCCGTTATCCATATCCCCTCCTATATGTATGGGGGAATTATACGGGGCTGGTCTCAGAGTGGTTTTAGAAATTCTTAAATCGCTATAAAGCAAAAAGCCCAAGGCGTTAACCTCAGGCTCGAAAACTCATTTACTGCCAGTGCATACAACAATGGCACAATATCAGATTTACACGAAATATATCCATTTCAGTTCGGTTTTGCAAGACTTACATCCAAATTTGTCGCCTTTTGTTGTGAACGTGATCGCGTTACTGATATCAGAGCGCCGCTATCGAGCCGCGTAAAGATGCTACGCATTGCCAGCCAGTGTGGGAGATAGGTTTCTGTCCAGGTCGACTTAGCCACGCCAACCAGCTCCGCCAACTTTTGGTATTCATACACCTCACTCCCGGCCAGATCTGCTTTAACATCCTGCGCAGCCAGCCAGATTAAGGCTTTCAACCTGTCCATCGTTTTTCCGGCCACTTTCTTGGTGCCCATTTGAGCCCTGAACTCGCCCCATGCCCACTGAGTAATCAGCACCTGATTCTCCCACTGCACATTCTCGCTGTAGTTCCATAGAAGCCAGGCCTTCTGGTGCTCTTCGAGCGCCATCAGCGCACGGCGCCACGATGCGGTGGAGTATTCAACCGGCTGCACCAGCGGAATATGCGAACCCTTGGCATGCGATTGCTTGCCGGGGATTGGTGGGTTATCCAGTGTTATCATTTCCCCGGTCACTTCATCCAGCACTCGAGGCTTTTTACGTTTAAACGTTCCAGTATCGAACTGCGCGTTCTCCAACCAGGCCATTAACTGCCCTTTCGTAGCACCACTTAAATCAGCGGTGGCCACCATCAGCTGCTGGCGCACGTATTCGAGAAATTGAGTGTTCATACAGCACCGCCTATGGTTTTGATATAATTCTTCAGTATTCGGTAGTCCGTCAGCACAGAGCCGGGAAAGTGATATAAGCGCAATCGTTGCCAACGAACGCGGAGGTGATCAGCAAAATAGGATTCAAATGTCATGCGGCCTCCCTGCTCTTAATTAATCCACGACGAAGTGCGCTGTAGCGCTTCCTGATGGCTTCGAGTTCTTCGATTGTGTATCGGTGCGGAAAGTTGTTGTTTTCGAGCGCCTCGACGCGAACAGAGCCGATTTTCTCGATAAGCCCAAGACGGTACTGCTGCTGATTTCCCGACAGCTGAACGTTACAGTGGTGACACTGTTTATTAATATTGTCTTCGTGATAGCGGAGATGTGATGCCTTACCGCGTGAGCGGTAGTGACCTGCTTCCCACTGGACGGTGTCGAACGTCCCACAACTGATGCATGGCAAATCATGGTCACGCTCGCGAATATAGTCATTGACGACGCGCTGGGTTAAATCCTCCCAGTGCTTCAGCGGCTTAGCAGCTGCTTTCCGTTTCCGCCAAGTGGCGCGTTCTTTTTTCTCAGCATTGCGCTGCCGGGCAAGCTCTTTACGCTGTAAGGCTTCCCGAGCTTTTCTGGTCTGTTCTTTGCCGACGACGCTGGCACACCCGAAGGAGCACACCAACTGCCCGTTACGCGCAGGGTGAAACCACTGCCGGCATTCTTTGTTCGCGCACTTACGGCGCGGCAATTTAGCCATGATCACCCCCACACCTTGCTTTGCCAGACACGGCTTGGGCGCGGCGCCCTCTCGCTTTCCGGCAGCTGCGCGCTGATAGTCCAGGTGATGTTGTCGTGGTTAAGACTGCGCTCAACCTTTACGCCACGGCGGCGGTAATTAGCCACCAGCTCGTCTGCCTGTTCGGTTGTGCATTCGTGATGGTGGAACCAGGAATATTTCATCGCCATCACCCCGCAAAACTCATGAGCTGAGCGGCGGCGTTCTCGGCTTCACGCTGGTCCTTGAAAGCCCGGGACAATACCCAGCGCCACAGAACATCGAACGCAGCTTTGTACAGCTGCTGGAACTCGGTTTCGTCCATGTTGGCAAAGGCAATGCTGCGTGGATGTTTGCGAAGGGTACCGTCAGGTAGCTGAATAGCGTCGTAGTGGCCAGACTCGACGATCACCCATGCACGGTATGCGTCATAGGATTTGCAGATACTGATGCTACCTGCGCGCTTATCGGCGATGCGGTCCAGATACTGTTCAGCCGCATCCAGGAGTGCAGCTTCACTTCCCGCGAAAGAGGCAAGGAATTTAGCGTACCCGGTCACCAATTTACGTTCGTTGGAAGAGATCGCCCCGCCAGTAGGTTCCCAGTATTCAAATCCGAGATTGAGTAATGCGAAGAAGCGACGGTGAAAAGCCGGGTTGCGTACCTGCCGGAACTCAGCCACCAGCACGGCACCGAGTTTGATTTTCGATTGCAGTAAATCGCTGGTCTCCGGCGTAGCGGGGATCAGGATTCCTGATGACTGCTTGATTAGTTGTAACTGCGCCATGATGCTCTCCGTGGCGCATAAGGTTGTCAGTTGCTCAGGCTGACACTGACATTATGTACAGTTGATAATGGAAAATCAATGCAAGAAAAAACCGCAGTATCAGGCTGGTTCAGTCCCTGTCGAATTGGTTTTATGATGCAATGGACGCTCCAGCCAGACAATCCATGCTACAGCCGCCTCCCATGATATATATCCATTACCGCCATTTTTCGCTCTGCGGAGATCAACTGCATCACCAAACCTTTCAATGATGAATTTTTCAAATTCTATACGTTTTTCTTCGTCGTTCGTTGAATCCATGCATTCCCCAGTTGCGTCCGACTAATCGCTCTTATTGCATAAAAAATAGCATATTCAATAGAGAGTGAAAAACCCGCCGTAGCGGGTTTAAATAGAGAAATTGATTACTATGATGTAACCCTAAAGTTCTATGAAACTCTTCTATATCACCCGAACCACAGCCTTTTCATTTCTCCACGGCAG